>DAIRDI010000150.1:0-7712 GCA_036796235.1 Candidatus Competibacteraceae bacterium
CCTTCTTAACGATCTCGCCCGCGCTTCCACCCAAAGAGTGGAGCACCAATGGGCTATAAGCCCGGAATACTATTTACGAAACATTTCATCTTGCGCCGACGTCCTTAATAATCCGGCTAGTCCCTCTTGATCCAGATTGCTCCAGCAACCCAAGGGGCTCAAGGGAAGGCGGATTATAAGCAAGAAATCCGGAAGGTCAAGCTTAATTTAGCGAACCATCCATGCCTCCAGCGCCAATTCGCGCAAGCCTTGTGCGAACGAGACCCTTGCCTCGAACGCCAACAGCTCGCGTAGCAAGGTGGGATCGCCCAACGAATGTCGGATATCGCCGATCCGGGCAGCGGCATGCTCGGATGGTGGAACTCCTGGAAACAGCTCGCGATAGAGTTCCAGCACCTGATTCAGGGAAACCGCGCGCCCCGTACAAGTATTGTAGCGGCCACTGGTCATGTGCGCTCCGATCAGAGCTTGACCATTGGCGTTCGCTACATCCCGAACCGAGATGAAATCCCGCGTTTGCTCGCCATCGCCGTAAACCGTGACCGGCAACCCGCGCTGGAACCGGTCGGTAAAAATCGACAGCACCCCTGAGTAGGGCGAACCGGGATCCTGACGGGGGCCATAGACGTTGAAATACCGCAGGCAAGCTACCTCCAGACCGTAGCTGGCTGCATAACCCAACAGCATGACCTCGGCGGCCAACTTGGCGGCGGCATACGGGGACTGCGGTTGCGGCGGCGCCGATTCCCGGTTGGGCAATGCCGCGCTCGCGCCATAGACGGCGGCCGAAGAGGCGAACACCAGGCGCCGGCAATCAAATTCAACACATAACCGAGCCAGACTATCGGCCATCGCCAGATTGAGGCGGTAGTTGAGCGCCGGCTCGCGAAAGCTTTCCGGAACGCTGACCAGCGCCGCCAGGTGCAACACCCCGGCGAAGCGATATTGCTGGAACAAGGCGCGCATCGCGGTCTCGTCGCCAGCGTCAGCGAGCACCCACTCGAAATCGGGCGATGCGCGCGCGACGGTTAGGTTCGCCAACCGTCCGGTCCGCAGATTATCGACGCCAACCACGCGCTTTCCCTGCCCGAGCAACCATTCGACCGAGTGGCTGCCAATAAAACCGGCCGCGCCGGTCACCAAAACAGGCTGTGTCATGATGTGTTGCTCTCCAAAAGACAGGACCGATCATCAAAGTAAGGATGCTTGCCGAACCTGAGCCACTTACAATGATAGCTTTTTTAGCGACCGAACATATCGTGACCCCAGGCGCCGCCCCCACCCAACCCTTTTCCTGGAGTTTTCTGGCTCCACGCTACTGGCCGCTCTGGTTGGGGCTGGGTCTCATGAAAATCATGGCCGCCCTGCCATTTCGCTGGCAACTGACCATAGGTCGGACCGGCGGCCGTTGGCTCGGTCGGATCGCCCGCCGCCGCCGCCGCATCGCCGCAACCAATCTGGAGCTTTGTTTCCCGGAACTGACCGCCGCGCGGCGCGCCGAACTGCTGGAAGCGCACTTCGCCGCCCTGGGCATGGCTTTATTCGAAACCGCCATGGCCTGGTGGGCGCCGGACGAACAACTGCGTGGAATGGCGCGGGTCGAGGGCGTGGATCATCTGGAACGGGCCATGGCGCGCGGCAAGGGCGTCATTCTCCTGACCGGGCATTTCACCACCCTGGAACTGGGCGCGCGCCTGATGACATTTCAACAGCCGTTTCATGCCATGTACCGACCGCACAAGAACCAGCTTTACGAAATCACCCAACGCCGTCAACGCGAATGGCGATGCCAATTGCCGCCGCTGGCGCGCGAAGACCTGCGCGGCGTGCTGCGCGCCTTCAAGCGCGGGCGCGCCGTTTGGTATGCACCGGATCAGAATCACGGCCTGCGCAACAGCGTCTTCGTGCCGTTCTTCGGCGTGCCGACCTGCACCATCACCGCCACGGCGCGGCTGGCGGCGTTGAGCGACGCGGCGGTGGTGCCCTACTTCCCGCGCCGCTTGCCGGGAACGGAGGGTTATGAAGTCGTCGTCCTGCCCGCCCTGGAACACTTTCCCAGCGACGATGTGACGGCCGATACCCGACGCATCAACGAATTACTGGAGCATTTCATTCGCCAGGCGCCCGAACAGTATCTGTGGGTGCATCGCCGTTTCAAGACCCGTCCCCCCGGCAGTCCCAGCGTCTACCGCTTTTGATTGCGGATCCCTTGATGGACGAATGCGCGTGGGGTGTCCGTCTGACGCTATTCCCAAACGACGTTGCGGTTGCTGTCGTCAGGGATCGGATCAAAACCCATTCGGTGGCTCTATAATTCAACAAGAGTTGTGAAAGCCCCCGTGGAGCAACGAGCAACCACCGCCGTTTCCGCTCCGGTTCGACGATTCCCAACAGCGCAACCCGCCGCAAGCCCGATAACCTCCTCATGAACGAAAGCACCGCCAGGGACGCCGCGTCGTCCCCCGCCCCGGCCGGCGGTTTCGCCGTCGTCAGCCAGTTCACCGTGGCCAACGGCATGACTGAAGCGGTCAAGACCGCCTTTCGTCAACGGCTGCGCCAAGTGGAACACGCGCCCGGTTTCGTGCGTCTGGACGTGCTCAGTCCGCTGGATTGCCCCGCTGAAATCTGGTTGCTCACCTTCTGGCGCGACGAGGCCAGCTTCCGGTCCTGGTATCGCAGCCACGACTACCACCAAGCGCACAAAGGGATTCCCAAGGGACTAAAACTGATCCCCGGCCGGACTCTGATCCGTCATTTCGAACATGTCTGCTCCTGAACCCATGAACGCCCGAGACCTCAGCGCCGCTCTCGAAGCCCAGCGCCCGGCCATCGCCGAGGCGGTTGCGACTCGCCAATACGCCGCGCATCCGGAACTGCACGAACGCTACGGACCGGTCGGCTGGCAGCGCACGCTGGAAGACGCCAGTTACAATCTCGCCTTCCTCGCCCAGGCCATCGCCCTGGAAAACCCCGCGCTGTTCATCGACTACCTGGGATGGCTCAAGGTCGTCCTGCTGCGACGGCGGGTGCGGTTGCAGGATCTGCTCGATCATTTCGCGTACTTACAGGACGGCCTGCGCCAGAACCTGCCGGCCGACGCAGCGGCGACCGCGTGCGCTTATGTCGCGGAAGGCGCGCGTTTGTTGCCGGAAATGCCCGATGACCTGCCCAAGCTCATCGAGGGCAACGCGCCGATTTCCCTGCTCGCGCATCAATACCTCCAGGCCCTGCTGCGCGGCGAGCGCCACATCGCCAGCCGGCTCGTCCTCGACGCCGTGACCCGGGGCACACCGGTGAAGGAGATTTATCTGGGCGTGTTCCAGCCCTGCCAGCGCGAGATCGGTCGGTTGTGGCAGACCAACCAGATCAGCGTCGCCCAGGAGCATTACTGCACCGCCGCAACACAACTGGTCATGTCCCAGCTTTATCCCTATATCTTTGCCGGCGACAAGGGCGCCGGGCGGATGGTGGCCACCTGCATCGCCGCCGAGTTGCATGAAATCGGCGTGCGCATGGTGGCTGACTTCTTCGAGATGGAGGGTTGGGACACGTTTTATTTGGGGGCGAACACGCCCACCGACAGCGTTCTCAGCGCGCTCGCCGAGCGCCAAGCCGACGTGTTGGGCATCTCCGCCACCATCACTTATCATGTGAGCGAAGTGGAACGGCTGATCCAGGCCGTGCGCGCCGACCCGGCCTGTCGCGACGTGCTCGTCCTGGTGGGCGGGTATCCCTTCAATCTCGCCCCGGACCTGTGGCGCCGCATCGGCGCGGACGGGTGGGCGCCCGACGCCCAGATGGCCGTGGAGCGTGCGCGCGACCTGCTGGCCGCGCGGAGAGCGGCATGAGCGGACCTCACGACCAGGGCATTGCGCTACTGTGCGATCTCCAGGGGCGCACGCGCGAGATCATCCGCGACAACCTGGATCTCGGTTCACGGTTGCCCCTCGGTACGCCGATCGTCGAACTCGCGGACGCCGGCAATCAGGAGAAAGCCCGACGGTTTCTGGAGGTCATCCACACCACCGGCGCGGCGCTGGGGTGGGAAATCAACGTGCTGCTGGACGGCGTCCTGGCGCCCCTGCACTGGGGTGGAGGGATGCACGACCAGCGTTTGGTCGTGGTGATCGCCCGCACCCGCACCGCCCTGGCGGGGCTGACCGAAGATCTGATGCGGATCAACAACGAGCAGACCAACGCGTTCCGGGCGCTCGCCAAACAGACCGCGCAGCTCGTCCAGGCCCACGGCGAACGGGACGCCCGGTTGTTGGAAGAGTTGACCCAGTTGAACAACGAATTGGCCGCGTTGCAACGCGAGATGGCCAAAAAGAACGCTGAACTGGAACGGCTCAACCAGATGAAGAACCAATTTCTCGGGATCGCCGCCCACGATTTACGCAGCCCGCTGGGGGTGATTCAGATCTACAGCCAGTTTCTCGAAGCCGAACTGGGTCCCGCCGTCTCGGAAGAGCATTCCCAATTCATCGTCACCATTCGCCACACCAGTGAATCCCTCCTGCGCCTGGTGGACAATCTCCTCGACGTCTCGCAGATCGAGGCCGGCAAGCTGGATCTGCATCGCCAGCCGCTGGATTTGCGAGCGCTGGTCGAACAGAATCTCGCCCTTAACCGGGTGCTGGCCGTCAAGAAACACATGCACTTGACGTTCGACGCGCTGGAATCCACGCCTTTGCCGCTGGACGCCGATGGCCCGAAACTCGAACAGGTGCTGAACAACCTCATTGGCAATGCCCTGAAATTTTCCGTGCCGGGCACGACCGTAGAGGTGCGCCTCGCCCGCGAGGACGACCGCGCCGTGGTGTCGGTGCGCGACCAGGGACCGGGCATCCCGGCTGAGGAAGTGGGCAAGCTGTTCCGGTTCTTCCAGAAGACCAGCGTGCGCAGCACCAGCGGCGAGCGCAGCAGCGGTCTGGGGCTGGCCATCGCCCGCAAGATCGTGGAGGGGCATGGCGGCGCGATCTGGGTCGAGACCGAACCCGGTCGCGGCTCCACGTTCTCCTTTTCATTACCCTTGACATTCCCGTGAGACCCAAACTCATGACGCCCCCCCTTCGTATCCTGGTGGCCGACGATGACGCCGCCAAACGCTTGGCTATCACGCGCATCCTGGCTCAGGCGGGTTATGAAGTGCTACAGGCAACCGGCGGCGTGGAAGCACTCGACTTGGCCAAAACCGCCATGCCGGATCTGGTGTTACTGGACGTGGAAATGCCCGACCTCAACGGCACTGAAGTCTGTCTCCGACTCCGAGCGGATCCCGCTTCGAATACCTTGCCGGTGCTCTATCTCTCGGCGAACCGCATCACCAGCCAACATCGGATCGAAGGTCTGGACTCGGGCGCCGACGGTTACCTGGTCTGGCCGGTGGACCCACGGGAATTACTGGCCTGGGTGCGGACCCTGCTGCGCGTCCGGCACACCGAACAGGCGCTGCGCGCCGCCAATATCGATCTGCAACAAACCCTGGAGAGCATCAGCGACGCTTTTCTCGCGCTGGACGACGATTGGCGGGTGGTTTACTTCAACGCCGCCGCTGAGCGAGCCTTGGGGCGTAGCCGGGAGCAGGTGCTGGGGCAGCCTTTGTTGGAAAGTTTTCCTGAGGTGCGCGGCAGCGTGTTCGAGACAAACTGCGCCGAGGCGTTCCGCGACCGGCAGTCGCTGGTTTTCGAGACCTTCTTCGAACGGCCGCCCTACACCCACTGGTATGAAGTGCGAATCTATCCGCGCGAGCCGGGCATCTCGGTCTATTTCCAGGTGATCACCGCCCGCAAGCAGGCCGAGGCCGAGCGCGAAACGCTTATTCGCGACCTGCAATCGGCGCTGGCCAACGTCAAGACTCTGCGCGGACTGCTCCCGATCTGCGCCGGCTGTAAGAAAATTCGCAACGATACGGGTTACTGGCAAAGCGTGGAAGGCTATGTTCAACAACATTCCCACGCCCGCTTCAGCCACGGACTCTGCCCCGACTGCCTCCGCGAGTGCTACGCGGACCTGGATGACGAGCCGGCGCCCCGACCTGGCGCTTAGCGCTCCGCCGACGAAGACGTCGGAGTCCGGCATGGCGGGCGCGCCATTCCTGGTAAATAGAGCGGTGAAAAGATACCATGTCAAGATCGCATTGAGACAATGCAAGCGATGCCGAGCCTGTATGCCCGACACGCTGAACACCGCACCGTTGCGCGGCAAACTGCTCGATGTCCGCCCCCGCGCTGGGCCTGGAATGGATACCCAGTTTCTTGCCCTCAGCCGCGCCTACGGCTTCCGGGTTCGGGCCGGTCATTCCAGAGCGCACAGTGCATATCCGAAGATTGATTCTGCTTCGGAACACGCAACGCGCCGCTGCGGATGCCCCGGTCGACCCTGACTCGCACACCGAATGCGGACCAACCTGATCCTCGCTATTTCGATAGCGCCAACAATCATCTGCGATGACACGCTTGCCGCTGCATGGCGTTCGCCGGCGAGGTAAGCCGACCCACGCCATGCTTGGCGGTGGCTCCCCGTGCGGTAGAGGCGACACACATGCCCAAATGAACCAGGACGAGAAGATGTCAGAAGAGTACCGGGAGCAGCTTGGCGCCTTGATCCAGGACTATATCCGCGCGAAGTGGGCCGATAACCACGAGGGGAACGCGGCTGCCGGTCTGGATGAAGGTCTGTCTGATGGCATCAGGGAGCGAGTCGATATACTGGGTTACGACGGCGAACGGCTGCTGACCTTGGCTCCGGTGGAGGTGCTCGCCGCGCTTGAGGGCCTCGAACGGGAGGCGGCCCAGGAAGATGCGCGCGTCGCGACCGCTCGCGCGCATATCCAAAAGGAGGCGAGCACCCATAACGCAACGCACCCGTTACGGCGCGATCAGCGCGCGCATCCGGGGCAACCGCGCAAACCGGCCAAACACGGACACCGCCGTCAACGCAACCAACGCTGAGACATGCTCGGGCAGCAGTGTAGCAGGCGCCACACCCTATCCAGTCTGACTTGCAGTGACCTCTATATTTCCCGCCATTCCTTTTTAAATAAAACATAAAAATCAATAAGTTGATTTTAATTTTTACTTATCATGCAGGAGTAGCTCTCAAATACACTAACAATCTTTGAGAAAGGAAGGTCATGGCGGAGAAGCACGCGCTTTACCACTTGAGTCAAACGCTTGTTTTCCCAAAACAAAAGCTGTAGCTCCTCGAACTCGTGCAATATATTTTCTTCTTTTTCTCGGCGTAACGGTAAATACGGCTTTGATCAGATATTGTAGAATCAATCGCCATGCTGATCTTTTGCCTGTTGTCAGGTTGTGCTTTCGGAAAAAATACATACTGGACCAAGCGACATGCCATTGCCTGAGATGATCAAGCACTGGTGACGATAAAGTCGATGTTTCCTTGATATGAGGGAAACAAACATCAGGCAACAAGGCCACCTTCTTTCCATGGTCGCGTACTCTTTTGCATAAGTCGACCTCTTCGTAATAAAGAAAAATATTTTCATCAAAATAACCTACCGATATCATCTGTTCGATATCGAACAATAGCGCCGCGCCCAAAACCCATTCTTTCTCGATTATTTCAACTACTCCATCTTCCTCTACTTGCGCAGTAGCAGGCGCAAATATTGCGGCATGGTTTTTATATTTCAAAGCCTTATCTAATAATCTCGAAACAAGCGCGTTACTCGCCTGAATATCCGGATT
>DAIRDI010000151.1:0-7695 GCA_036796235.1 Candidatus Competibacteraceae bacterium
AAAATTCGTTTGTTGTTCAATAAATTACTGGGCTTTATTAATGGACAACTTTATTCTATAACGCTTATTTGTACTGGATGCCTCACCAGAATTGGGCGGTTTCAACCTCGTGGCGTTATGAGAAATTTGAAGAAAAGGACTGCCTGTTGTGCCAGCTATTTGCTTCGATTCCCGCTGAATTGAAAACCATCACTCTACCTTTGAATGTTCAGTATTTTGAGCCTTCCGGTTTTTTTTCTGGATTGAGTATCGTCTATGTCAATCAGGACATTCAGGTGATCGACCCCAGTTCGCCACCCGGCTCAGCGAGCTTTTTACCGATGCAAAATGAAGAATTTATACTGGTCAATGCCGGACTTGGATACCGCCTGCCCCGACGATTGGGATTGATATCTCTGGAAGCAAGAAATCTGTTTAACAAGGAATTTTATTTCCAGGACTACTATTTTCAAACCGGAGGAGTTGTGGAGCCGCTTTACGTTCCCGAGCGAACGCTATTTGGCCGTCTGGTAATCAATTTCTAGTCGCGGATTGAGGAGGATGTTCGATGAGTATAACTGGCGTTGAAGTACCTGTTGATGCCCTTGCCAACATTGCGCCTGATACGATTCTTGTGGCGATATCCGATGAAAAGGGGAAAGTCCGGGTGGTAAAGGTGGATCCCCAATCGGTGCCCCTTAGGCAAGCTATTTTAAGAGTCGCCCCCAGTGACCATCAGCTTCAAGGCGGCTGCTGGGTGCGTAATAGTGGCGGATGGACATGGATGAACCCATGCCCGTATTGATCTGACAGGCCATCCCCGAACTGGGCAAAAATTTTTTGCCAGCTCGATAAACGAGCTTTGCCGCCGCTCCCAAACCATGTCCACAGTACCGCTCATGGGCCACAAAGACGTCATTTCCAAAGATCTGCTCAAGCGCCTCCTGCTGGACATGGCGGTCTACCTGTTCCGGTTGGATCTGATCGACGCCGAGTTACTCTCGACCGAGGCGCAGCGCATCGAAGACCGCCGCGCCGACCTGGTCGCCAGAGTGACGGCCGCGCACGGCGAACCGTTCATCCTCCACCTGGAAATCCAGAACGCCAACGACGGTCAAATGGCGGTGCGGATGCTGCGCTACCTGACCGACATCCATCTGGCGCATCCGGGCCAGCGGGTCCACCAATGCCTGGTCTACATCGGCGCCGCGCCGCTGACCATGGCGTCCGGGCTGGACGGCCCGCAACTGCGCTACCGCTACGACGTGGTCGACATGCGCACCATCGACTACCGCACGCTGTACGCCAGCGACCAGCCCGACGCCCTGGTGCTGGCCATCCTGGGCGATTTCGGCGACGACGACCCGCAAACCGTGGTGGCGCGGCTGGTGGAGAAATTGCACGCCCTCACCGGGTCCGACGAAAAACGGCTGCGCGAATGCCTGTCCATGCTGGAGATTCTGGCGGACAACCGCGCTCTCAACCTCAACCTGCAGGAGACCTACGCCATGTTGCACATCGACCTCGAACGGCTGCCCAGCTATCAGATAGGACTGGAAAAAGGGATCGAAAAAGGGATCGAAAAAGGGATCGAAAAAGGGATCGAAAAAGGGATCGAAAAAGGGCTGGAAAAAGGGCTGCACGAAGCGCTGGATCGGCTGGTGGCGAGTGGCATTCCTCCCGCACAGGCCAAAAAACTATTGGGATTGGACTAGGGAGCGTTTTGTATGGCTCTCAAAAATCAAACGATTGAAAACAAACCCTCATCCCTGACGGGCGTTCGGAGTCCGTGGAATCCTTGTTCGAACTCGATCCTTACGCCGACGGCGGCAGCGTCGTCGGATGAAGCACAGTCGTCTGGCGGATAGTATATTTGGACTGGGAGCAGAGGGTTATGGATAAGCTTGCAGCCGTACTGAGTTAAACTCTTGCCTAAGCCGCCAGCGACGCTCCTGCCGGCCACCCTGGTTGCCGCCGCCGCTCTCGGGCTGACGCTTTTGCTCGCCAATCTGTCCTTGTTTGCTTTGCTGGAGCTAAAGGGACTCGATCTGCTATTCGCCCTGCGTGGTCCCCTGCCTCCGCCCGACCCGATCATTATCGTCGCCATCGACGAACCGTCCATGGCCGAAATCAAACAGCAGTGGCCGTGGCCGCGCGGCCTCCACGCCCGTTTGATTCGTCAGCTTAACCAGGCCGGGGCCAAGGTGATCGGTTTCGATATTCTCTTCGCCGAACCCTCGACGCTGGACGAGGATCAGGCATTCGCCCAAGCCCTGCGGGACGCCGGGAACGTGGTGCTGGTGAGCGCCTTGTCGGTGGTGGACGATCCATTGTTTCGCCATACCATCCGTATCGACCCGATTCCCGCGTTGCGGGACGCCGCAACGGTGGGCGGTCCGTTCGTCAGCATCGATGCCGACGGCATCGTGCGGCGCGCGCGGTTGCTGGCTCCCGACCTGCCGTCCTTCGCCCTGCAAGTGGTCCGGCGCTATCTGGAGCCGCCAAGCCCGTCTGGCGCGACCGCGCCGGAACGGCGGCCGTTCGACCAAAAAGTATTATCGCGGGACCTGTTGATCGATTACCGAGGGCCGCCGAAGACCATCAAAACGGTTTCCTATTATCAGGCCCTCGACGCCGAACGACTGTTGCCGCCAGGAATTTTCGCGGACCGGATCGTCCTGGTCGGCCGGTCGCTGGAAGCGGTTCCCGAACCGCAACGCTTGGCTGGCGACACCTATCTCACCCCCTTTTCCTGGACCGCCGACGCGGCTTCGGCGGGGGTCGAGATTCAGGCGAACCTGGTCAGCAACCTGCTGGAAGACCGCTTTGTGACCGAACCTGGCCCTTTCGGGAAGCTGCTCGTGCTGCTGCCATTGCTCTTGGCAGCGAGTTTGCTTATCGCAAGACTCCAACCGATCGTCGCCCTGATCGCGACGGTGGTTCTGGTCGGTTTGTCACTGGTGGTCGCGACCTTGATTTTCACGAAAATGGAACTGTGGCTTCCCCTGTTCTCGATGATCCTGGGCTTGATGCTGGTCTATGGCGGCCATTTGCTGGTTCGGGCGCTGCTGGCCGAGCGCGAGCGCCGCCGCCTGCTGGAGGACATCAATCGTGATCTGGAAGCCAAAATCGCGGCGCGCACCCAGGAGCTTTCCGCTGTCAATCAGGAACTCGAACAGCGACACCAGCAGGTCGAAATGGCCTATCAAGAATTGGCGCGGACGCAAGATCAGCTCATCCACTCCGAAAAGATGGCTTCGCTGGGCCTGTTGGTGGCGGGCGTCGCGCACGAACTGAACAATCCGATCAGCTATGTCCGCAGCAATCTGGATTTTGTCGAAGACTATACCGAGCGCCTGGTGGGAATTATCGAAGCGTATTCGGCCGATGCCGGTCAGCCCGACGCTCCGGCCCGACGTCGGGGCGACGAACGGAAACAAACGGCCCGTTTTGATGCCACACTGAAGACGTTGCGGGAGTTGATCGCCAGTTGTCGAGAAGGCGCCGAGCGGGTCAAGAAAATCGTTCTGGAGTTGCGAATTTTTTCGCGCACCGACGATGTCGGCCTCGTGTTGGCCGACCTGCACGAAGGCATTGAATCGACTTTGAACCTCGTCGCCAAGCAGTACCAGGACCGGATTACCGTGCATCGCGACTACGGCCGCCTGCCCCTGGTGGAATGCTATCCCGGCCAGATCAACCAGGTCTTCATGAATCTGCTCCAGAACGCCGCGCAGGCGATTCCGCGCCAGGGCGACGTGTGGATTCGCACGGAGACGGACGGCGACTGGGTCAGGGTCAGAATCAGGGACAATGGCCCCGGAATTCCCGAGGAGCACTTGCAGCGAATTTTCGACCCCTTTTTCACCACCAAGGCGATCGGCGCGGGCACCGGATTGGGTCTCAGCATCAGCTATGGAATCATTGATAAGCATGGTGGAAAAATACGGGTGACGAGCAAGGTCAACCAGGAAACCGAATTTATTATCGAACTACCATCGCGGTTGCGAGGGAGAACGGGATGAAGCGCCACGGCTTACTGATCATTGACGACGAAAAAGAAATCCTGCGGAGTCTTACGCTCACCTTCGCGGATGATTACGAGGTTTTCACGGCCTCCAGCGGCGTCGAAGCGCTGGCGCTGTTGGAACGAGAGGATATCGCGCTCGTGATCGCCGACCAGCGGATGCCCGAGATGACCGGCGTGGAGTTCCTGACCAAAACCCTGCAAATCAATCCGCGGATCATCCGCATTATCCTGACCGGCTATACCGATACCACCGCGCTGGTTCAGGCGATTAATCAGGGTCATATTTACCAGTACATCACCAAGCCCTGGGATCGTCAGGAGCTGCGGGTCATCGTCCGGCGGGCGTTGGAAAATTACGACCTGGCTCTGGAAAATCAGCGACTGCTCGAGGAGTTGCAAGTCGCTAACGAACGGCTGAAGAATGAAAACGCTTTCTTGCGCCAGGAAATTGATAAGGACTTGCATGACGTTGAAATTATCGGGAAAAGCGTGGCCATGCACCGGGTTTTCGAGTTGGTGAACCGGGTCATCGATACGTCGGTGACCGTGCTTTTGACCGGTGAAACCGGCACCGGCAAGACCTTGCTGGCGCGCTACATTCACCATCATAGCCCACGCCAGAATCGGTTGTTCATCGAGCAGAATTGTGGAACCATTCCCGGGGAGTTATTGGAGAGCGAGTTATTTGGCCACAAGCGCGGTTCGTTCACCGGCGCGGCTCAGGACCGGAAAGGATTGTTCGAAGCCGCCGATGGCGGAACCCTGTTTCTTGATGAAGTCAGCGAAATGAGTCCGACGCTGCAAGTCAAGCTGTTACAGGTTCTTCAGGAAGGGCGATTCCGCCGAGTCGGCGACAATGAATACCGGCAAGTCGATGTGCGAATCATCGCGGCGACGAATCATGATTTATCAAGCGAAATCAGTAAAGGTCGATTTCGCTCCGATTTATATTATCGACTGAATGTTTTTCCGATTCATATTCCACCGCTGCGGGAACATCTTGAGGATATCCCGCTGTTAGCCGAGCATTGTTTGAGAAAGCATCGTTTTAAACTGCGCAAGCAAGTCACGGGCTTTAGTGATGAGGCTTTACAGGATTTATGTCGCTATGATTTTCCGGGTAACGTGCGGGAATTGGAGAACCTGATCGAACGAGCACTGCTGTTGAGTCACGGCGCTCTCATTGAGGCGGGAGATTGGCTGCCCGTCGCGCCTGCAAAAGTTGATCGCCTATCCAGATTGGACCAGTTCGAGCGCGCTGAAATCCTGCGGCTCTTCGAACTCCATCAAGGAAATCTGCACCGGGTCGCCGAGGAATTGAACCTGAGCCGCACCACCGTGTGGCGCCGTATCAAGCAGTATCGCCTGCAATCGGATCAGGATCCCGATGTTTCAAAATGAAACGCGCTGAAACCATTTCGTTTCAAAATCGCACGCTCCCCGCGTAGCGCCCCCTTCCCCATTCCCGTCGTCTGAGTCTGTTTCCGCGCTTCATTTGCCATCCTATTCAGATGGCTATTCCCTTCGCACCGGCCAAAAATGCAGCTTGCTGTATATGGTTGGCGTATTTTTTGCGAACGACCTTACTTTGAAGGTGGGAATGGTCAGGGGAAAGGATCGCCATTTTGGCCAACAATCAATAACCAACGCTGATTCAGTAGCGCCAAAACGGTCCGAATGATTGAATGCGGGGCAATCATGAAAAAAAATAATGCGGGCTTCCTGGCGTTCGACGCGTCAAAAAAGGCCGAGCGCCGTTCGATCTCGATGGTGCTGATGGCATTGCTGGTTGTTCTGCCGGTGCTGGGATTGATGGCGGTGGAGAAAGAGGCGCTGCACTATCCGGGGGTGATGATCGCCATTACCCTGATCGGGCTGTTGTTGATGGGGGGTGCGGCGGCGGAGCGTCGCCGGACGCTGGCGGCTTTAACTTATGTCGGGCGATTGGAGCGGGAGGTCGCCGCGAAAACCGAGGAGTTGCGCCTGACCCACCAAATCCTGGCGGTCAAGGAACACCAGCGGCGGACCCTCGTGGACGCCGCGCCCGTTGGCATCGCCGAACTGGACGCTCGCGGGTACTGTCGCTATCTCAATCCCGTCGGCTGCGTCTTGACCGCTTGCGACGCTGCCGCGGCGCAGGGACGCCATCTCTTCGAGTTCGTCCACCCCGACGACCGCGACTACGTCGAATTTGTCTGGCAACTCAACGCTACCCACGAAGAAGCCAATTGGCTCGAATTTCGTTTGCGGGGCGCAGGCTCCTGGATTTCCGTTCACTGGGTGAACCTGTTTGCCGCCGATCGGCAGCCCTTGGGTTCCATTCTAATCTTCATCGACAACACCGAGCAGCGCCGCAATGACGAGCGGATCTGGACCCAGGCGCATTACGATCCTCTGACCGGCCTGCCCAACCGCTGCCTGTTTTGGGAGCGGCTGGCCCAAAGCCTGCTCCGCGCCAGGCGCGACCACCAACATGTGGCGGTGTTATGGATCGATCTGGATGGTTTCAAGGCGATCAACGATTGCTGGGGACACACGACCGGCGACGAACTGTTGCAACAAGCCGCCGTGCGTATGAACGGCCGGATGCGCGAGAGCGACACGGTGGCTCGCATGGGTGGCGATGAATTCGCCGTAATCCTTCCCGGTCTGGTCGAGGGCGGCGCCGTCGAACCGGTCGCCGTCGATCTTGCGGCCTTGTTGGCGCAGCCGTTCGCCTTGCGGCGGGGCGTCGGTAAGATTTCCGCCAGCATCGGCGTGGCGATGTACCCACTCCATGCACAAGATTCCGAAACCCTGGTGAGATACGCCGATCTGGCGATGTACGCCGCCAAATACGCCGGCAAAAATCAAGTGGCGGTATGGCGACCGGAGTTCGAGCGTCGGGCGCGCCAAGAGGAAGCCAGGGAATTCTTTCTTGGATCTTGAACGATCCTCACCGGCGCCGGGTATCATTAGAAGGTTTGTGGAGCGTACCGCTCTTCGGCCCCTCATCGACCGCCATACCTCGTGCAACCACCACCTTCCGACAACGCTTCCACTTCTTATTTCTCCGCTGCGGACCGGCCCGCTGGGTTCCAACGCTGGGGACCGGAACAAAACCGGCTCCTGGCGTTTTGGCTGATTTATGCCCTGGCTTGGCACGCGACCTGGTGGGGCGCCACGTTGCTCGGCACGTTCGATCACCAGATCAGTCTGTGGTATCCGGTGGCGGGCCTGCGTTTTTTCGCCCTGATCATCTTCGGTTGGGCGGCGCTGCCGGCGATCCTGCTGATTGAAGGCTCGTTGGGGCTGTTGCTCTGGTTCGGCGGACCCGACTGGTTTGCGCCCCAGCCGCTAACGCTGGTCGGTCATCTGGAAGGCGCGTTCACCCCGGTAGCCGCCTATTTGCTCGCGGCGCTGGCGCTGCGGGCCTGGAACGCCGGACGATCCAACAGTTTTTCCCATCTGGACTACGCCGGACGCTTTCTGGGTGCGGCGCTGGTGGGCAGCGGGTTGGCGGCGGCCGGCGGCGCGGCGCGGCTGTGGCGGCTGGATTTCATCGCGCCCGCGCAATTTACCGAGGCTTGGCTCAACTGGCTGATCGGCGATTTCATCGGGGTGATCACCGTGACGCCTCTGCTGCTGGTTCATCTGCGGCCGCGCCTGCGCGACTGGTTGCAGTGGGGCCGCTGGCGACAACCCGT
>DAIRDI010000152.1:0-7657 GCA_036796235.1 Candidatus Competibacteraceae bacterium
AGCGAGGCGACCCCGGCACCCGGTTTCGTAGGGGCACGGCGCGCCGTGCCCCTACTTGAGGATCACGAACTGCACGACAGGCAAGATTACCAGCGGAGACTGCCATGAGCGCCAAACCTTATCGGAGTCATGCTGAAGCCACCAGCGAAAGCTTCCGCAAAGACCCCCGGTTCGCTGCTGAATACCTCAACGCGGTATTGCAAGACGGCGATCAACAAGAACTGTTGATCGCATTGCGTTATCTGGCCGACGCCTTTGGTGGCGTATCCCGGTTGGCGGAGCAGGCCGAATTGAATGCGACAGCCCTGTATCGCACCCTTTCACCACAGGGCAACCCAGAGCTTAAGAGCCTGATTGCCTTGCTTAACGCCATGGGTATGCGTCTCGCCGTACAACCTCTCGAGCAAAGCAGGTAGCCATCAATATCCGCCCTACCCCGTCAGTCTGTGCAGGCGGAACTCCGAAGGAGGTTGCGCCATTCCGTTGTGTAGGTTCCACCCCGCGAGGTTGAAAGATCATTGTGAAGCGGCGTCATCATGTTCATACTTTTGGTATGAAAACGGCGATCTCCCTACCCGACGACATCTTTCTCGCCGCAGAGCGACAGGCGAAGCGGACGCGGAAATCCCGCAGCCAGCTCTATGCCGAAGCCCTGGCCGAATACCTGGCGCGACATGCCCCAGACGAGGTGACCGAGGCCATGAACCGGGTCGTCGAACGACTCGACGAACCCCGGCCCGATCCATTGCTGGCGGCGGCGTCACGCCGGATGTTCGAGCGCGCCGATCCGCCCAAAAACCTCCAAGAGGCGTTTTTGCACAGCATCTAAGGCGCTCTCGCGGATCACGAACTGCACGACAACGCCGAACAGCCGGGCTTGTGGCGCGCCCACTCGGGCCGTTTTTCCGCCAGCGCCTCGTGCGCGGGTTGTTCGACGTAGGGATGGCGCATCACCGTCAGTAAGGTTTCGATCAAGGATGGATCGCCGCCCTCCGCCGCGTCGATGGCCTGCTGCGCGAGGTAGTTGCGCAACACGAACTTCGGATTGGCCTGGCGCATCCGCGCGTAGCGAACGGCCGGTTCGGCGGGGTCGCGCCGAACCCGCGCGATGTAGGAACGCAGCCACGCCGCCAGCCGCGCCGCATGCCTTGGCGCCAGGGCGTCCGGCGCGTAATGGGCGGCGCGCAGCGGTTCGATCAGCGCGGCGTCGCTCGCCACATCCGCCGAACCGTCGACCGGAACGTCGCCGAGCGTGCGGAAAAAGATCGTCCAGTCGGTCTCAACGGCCTGAAGCAATTCGAACAACTCGGCGAGCAGTGGTTCGTCGTCGGCGTCTTCGAGCGCCGCCAGCCCGAGTTTCGCCGCCATCAGCTCGCGATAGGTCCGCGCGAAGGTCGCGCGATACACCTCCAGACCCTGTTCGATGCCCTCAGCGCCTTCGAGCAGCGGCCCGAGCGCGTCCCCGAACCGCGCCAGATTCCACAACCCGATGTGCGGCTGGTTCGCGTAACAGTACCGCCGCCCGCTGGCGTCCGTGGTGTTGGGCGTCCAGCCGGGGTCGTAGGGTTCGAGCCAGCCGTAAGGGCCATAGTCAATGGTCAGGCCCAGAACCGACAGGTTGTCGGTGTTCATGACCCCATGCACGAAGCCCACCCGCATCCAGTGGGCGATCAGAATCGCGGTGCGGCGGCACACCTCCGCGAACCAGGCCGCGTAGCTTTCCAAAGAAGGCGGCCCGAGTTCGGGAAAGTGCGTCTCGATGATGTAATCCGCTAACCGCCGCAGCGTCGCGATGTCGCCACGCGATGCGAACAACTCGAAATTCCCCAAGCGGACGAACGACGGCGCCACCCGGCAGATGATCGCGCCCGGCTCCTGCTGGGGGTTGCCGTCGTAGAACATGTCCCGCACCACCGCTTCTCCGGTCGTCACCAGGCTGAGCGCGCGGGTGGTGGGGATGCCTAAATGGTGCATGGCTTCGCTGCATAGAAACTCCCGCACCGACGACCGCAGGACAGCGCGACCATCGGCGCGGCGCGAGTACGGGGTCGGCCCGGCGCCCTTCAATTGCAGTTCCCAGCGCTGGCCGGTGCGGTCGATCCCTTCCCCCAGTGAGATGGCCCGTCCGTCGCCCAACTGACCGGCCCATTGCCCGAACTGATGTCCGCCGTAACACGCGGCGAAGGGGCGCATGCCGGGCAACCGCCGATTGCCCGCCAGCACCTCGACGGCGGCGCTCGACGGCGCGGCGGGCCGCGCGATGCCCAACACATTCCCCAGCTCCTCCGACCAGGCCAGCAGGCGCGGCGCGCGCACCGGTGTCGGCTCGACTTCGGTATAACAAGCCCCGTGGACCTGGCGGGGCTGGTTCACCGTACTGGGATCGGCGGGCAGCGACCGGACGAAGTGGTCGTCGAACGGCAGATCGCAAAGATCGACGGCGGGCGATGCAGGCTTCAAGTGATTGAAGAGGGTGGGGTCGGTCATGAGCGTTCTCGAACGGTGAAGTTGGCTGGCGCGGGAGTCATCTGCTGTGTGACGATTTTCTCGACCACACCCGATCTTGAGCGCGATGCCTATCGTTAAGTTTCCGCGTTATTCATATGTTATAAAATCATATTTACCAAGCCGGGCTTGGACCGCGCGCCCCCCCGCGACCCGGACCCGCTGGCCGAACACTCCAGAGAATCGCGATGAACCCATCAGCAACCCCGTCCTATCTGGTCGAGAGCGACGCGCCTTTACCCATGGGCGGCGACGAGCGCCAAACGCTGGCGCGCATTCTCGCCCCGGAGGTCCGCCTGGTGGTCTGGCGGCGTCCCGCCGCGCCCGAGACCAACGGCTATCAGCTTGCTCCTCCAAGGTTGGCGTCCCGTGGGCTTTCGGGCCGCGCATCGTTTACCCCTTAGTATATGCAACTCTATTGCATATATTGATGCCTTGTGATTTATTAGCGCCCCATGATCGCTCCGATGTCCGCGAAACCGCCCGGCAACGCCTGCAAACGCTGGGGCAACGGGTAACGTCGGCGGGTTTGGCGACCCTATCCAGCAGGCGGAAATCACGATCCAGGGAACTTGTCCGGACTGCTCCCCTTAGCGATTATCGCGCAACTCGATTGCATTAATAATCGATCCAGCCCTTGGCCACGGTTGCCCAAACCCAAAACCCATGAGTCGGATCACCCAAAGAATCGAAGGAGGAAGGCGATGGATTTTCCAGAGCGGGGCCAAGTTGCCGAAATCGAGGAAGGCAACCGCTTCATGCCCAAGTTCGACGGCGCGGGCCTGATCCCCTGCGTCACGCAAGATGCCGCCACGAGCGAGGTCCTGATGCTCGGCTACATGAATCGGGAAGCGCTGGCGAGGACCATCGAGACCGGGCACGCGCATTACTGGTCCCGATCCCGCCAAGCGCTCTGGCGCAAGGGCGAGCAATCCGGTCAAGGCCAGCGCGTCAAACGGTTGCTCATCGACGACGATCAGGATTGCGTCCTTCTCCAAGTCGAGCTGACCGGCGGCGCTTCCTGCCACGTCGGTTATCGCTCCTGCTTTTTCCGGGAACTGCCATGCGAGTCTGGCGGCACGGATTTCTCGCTGGAGTTTCTGGAATCCGTAAAAACCTACGACCCGCGCATCGCTTACGGAACCCCTGCTTAGGAAAGCGGATGCCCTTCCGGGGTCGTTGCCGCTCATCCCGTCCTCGCGATATCGACCCGGAATGGCTGCGCAACACGTTGACTCTTTTCGAGACCGGCGATGGCGCGGCGATGCAACCAGCGCCGGTTGCCGAACCGCCAGGCGCGTAACGCGCTGGCCCATCGCGGGAGCGCTCCGTTTCGACCGCCGTTCGAGGTAACCGCCATGCCCACCGACCCGATCCCCGATTCCTACGCCGCCTGGAAACACTGCATCACCATCGAGTGCCGCATCCCGCTGACCCGCACTTTCGTCGAACAGCGGCTGGCGGTCTGGCAAAACCCCAAGCTGGAAGAAACCCAGCGGTTCCGACGCTGCTATGGAGACGCGCACTGGCAGCGGGTCGTGGGCTGGTTTCAGCAATCGCTGGCGGAATTGAACCAGACCTCCGCATCCCCCTGAACGGCGAACGAGTCAGGCAAACAAAACGCGCAAAACTGAAGAGGAAGAAATCATGAAAAATCCACAAGATATTCTCGAACAATGGATGCAAGCCGTAAATAACGGCGATGTTGAAAGCCTGCTTGGTTTATACGATAGCCAAGCCGTGTTGATTCCAACATTTTCCAATAGATTACTGAATACACCAGATAAACTGCGGGAGTACTTTGAAAAGCTGGGCAGCCGTGAGGAGCTAAGCATCGCGCTCCATGAGAAAACTTTGATTGTCCAAGAGCTACAGAACCCCCTATTTTCGCTGAGCGGCATCTACAACTGGCGTTTTATTGTTGATGGTGAATTGCTCAATTTCGAGGCTCGATTTGGTTATGTTATTGATCTCTCAAGGCCCAGCCCAATCTTGCATCATCATTCCTCACAGATCCCGCGTATGCTGTAACGCCTAATAACATAAGGAATTTTTGATTCATGATGGGCTCGTCGGCGATCAGGCGCACGGCCTCGGTCGAGAAGGACCTTCATTCGGAATAAAAGAGATGCGCGGTTTGCCGCTGTCAGGAGCAACGCTGACTTCGGCGCGCACGCCGTAAACCTGATGGATGAGCGCCGGCGTCAGCACTTCGGCCGGGATACCCGAAGCGACCGACCGACCGGCGTCGATCAGATGCACTCGGTCGCAGTAGTGAGCGGCAAGGTTCAGTTCGTGCAGCGCGGCGATGGTGGTGACGCCCAGCGTGCGGATCAGCGTCATGATTTCAAACTGATAGCGGATATCGAGATGGTTGGTCGGCTCGTCGAGAACTAAAACCTGAGCTTGCTGGACCAACGCGCGCGCCATCAACACCCGTTGTTTTTCGCCGCCGGACAGCGTCTGAAACCGGCGATCGGCCAGATCGGCCGCGCCGACCCGGATCAACGCTCGGTCGACCAGCCGCCGATCTTCGTCGGTGTCCGCGTCGAACATCCGCTTGTGCGGCGTGCGCCCCATGATTGCGATTTCCCGCACGCTGAAATCGAAGTCGCTACTATTTTCCTGCGCCAGAACCGCCATCGAGCGCGCGGCATCGCGCGCCGACAGACGCCAGACGTCCCGGTCATCCAGAGCGACGACTCCAGCGGTCGGCCGCAACAGCCGGTAGATCATGCGCAACAGCGTCGATTTCCCGCTGCCGTTGGGACCGAGCAGTCCCACCAGTTGCCCGTCGGCGACCCGGAGCGAGATATCGTCGACAATCGTCCGCGCCTCGATCTCCCAACGCAGCGTCCGGGCTTCCAGGTTCATCCCCCGTACCCCGGCCGCGCCAGTTGCCGATGCAACAGCCAGATGAAGAACGGTCCACCGATCAGCGCGGTAATGACCCCGACGGGAACCTCCACCGGCGCGAAGGCCGTGCGGGCCACCGCGTCGACCCCGATCAGGAAGATCGCGCCGACCAACATCGCGACCGGCAACACCCGCCGATGATCGGCGCCGACCACCAGGCGCGCCACATGAGGAATCATCAGCCCGACGAAGCCGATCGCCCCGCTGACCGCGACGACCGTGCCGGTCAGCAGGGACACCACCAGAAAGAGCACCCGGCGCAAGCGCGTGGTATCCACGCCCAGGGTGATGGCCGTCTCCTCGCCGACGATCAGCGCGTTGAGCTGGCGGGCCTGAAGGATCAGATAGGTCGTCCCCACCGCGAGCACCAGCGCCGGCAAGCCGAGCGCCGCCCAATCGGCGCCGGCCAGACTGCCGAGCATCCAGGACAAGATCGAACGGGCCAATTCGCGCTGGTCCGAAGTCAGCGTGATCAGACTGGTGACGCCTGCAAAGAAGTAACCCACCGCGACCCCACTGAGAATCAAGCGGGCGGCGACCAACCGACCATTGCTGTGCGCGAGCGTGAAGACCAGGACGCAGCTCAGCAACGCGCCCAGAAAAGCGCCCAGCGATAAGGCGTAAATCCCGGCGAACGCGAAGACTCCCCAACCCAGCACGAGCACCGCGCCGACTGAGGCGCCCGATGACACGCCCAGGATGTAAGGATCGGCGAGCGGGTTGCGCACCATCGCTTGCATGGTGACGCCGACCACGGCCAGGCCCGCGCCGACCAGTCCGGCGAGCAACACCCGCGGAAAGCGAATCAACCAGACGATGCCGTAGTCCGAATGGCTCCAGTCCGGCTGGACCAACGGCGTTTCGACGCCGACCGCCCGCGCCGTTTGCGCGATCGCGATTTTCCACACGGTGGCGGGCGAGATCTCGACCGGGCCGAGGGTGACGCCGAGCGTGATCGACGCGAACAGCAGCGCGCTCAGCGCCACCAGCAGCGCTCTGAAACGCAGATGCTCGGGTACGCCGAGCGCGGCCCACCGCGCCGTCGCGGGGGAATTCCGGTTCGCTGCCCCCATGCGTTACCGAAACCGCTCCGGATGGAGGGCTTGCGCCAGCGTGCGAGTGCTCGCCACATTGCGCGGACTCGGGGTGGCCGCCGCGTAGGCGAGAACCACGAAGCGCTGATGGCGAATCGCCGCGACCTCGGCCAGTTCCGGCTTTTGCATCAGAAACGCTCTCTTGCCAGCGGCATCCGGCCGGTCGTAGTCAACGATGACGATGAGTTCCGGGTCACGCTTGATGACATCTTCCCAGTTCACCGGCACCCAGCTACTGCCGATATCGTTGAAGATATTGACGCCGCCCGCAACCTCGATCATCGCATTGGGCATGGCGAACCGGCCGGCGGTGTACGGAGTCGTTTCACCGCTGTCGTACACGAACACTCGCGGACGATGATCGATGTCGCGCAGAGTCTCAGCGAGTTCGGCCAATTCCCGTCGGTAGTCGGCGACCAGGGCCTCGGCACGCGCCGACACCTGGAAAATCCGCCCGAGATTGAGCAGATCGAGGAAGGTGTCTTCCAGCGAGACCCGTTCCCGTGGCCCCACGCGAATGCAGGACTCCGTGAGGATGTAGGAGCGGATGCCGAACTTCTCCAGGGTCTCCGGCGTCACGCCGGAGCCGGGCCTGAAGCCGTAGTTCCAGCCGGCGAACACGAAATCGGCGCCCGTGCCGACGATGGCCTCCAAATCCATGCCTCGCGGCGACAGGCGCGGGACGTCCGCGAGTTGGGCGCGGTACTCCGGAGCCAGTTCCTTGTCCGCGTGGACTCCGCTGTAACCGACCAGCAGGTGGCCGAGGTCCAGCGCCAAAAACAACTCGGTGATGTTGACATCGTGGGTGATGGCCCGCTCGGGACGGGCCTCGAAGCGCACCGGCTGGTCGCAGATCTGGACGGTGACCGGATAGCCGTCGGTCGCGGCGGGCGCGGATTCGGCGCGATCGCCGTTCGAGTCCAAGGCGGGGTTGCAACCGACCAGCCCCAGCAGCAGCGCCAGCCGGCAGACCCACCACCATGACGCTCGGGTTTGGGGAGCGCCGTGGCGCGCCCGATTCTGCTGAAGATGGGGGTGGGTTGGCACGAGCGAACTCCAATCGCGGATGTCCCGACGCTCGCCGGAACGAGAAGGCGGATTCAGAACTGCATCTCCGCAATCAACTCGAAGCTGCGCGATTC
>DAIRDI010000153.1:0-7514 GCA_036796235.1 Candidatus Competibacteraceae bacterium
CGTTCCCGAACAGCCAATACACCCAGGCGCCCGCCCACAGAAACAGGGGATGAAAACGGAATCCCTTGTCGATGGTGGAGAAAAAGCGGATTTCCTGAACCCGCGACGGATAACTGCGAATCAGGTGATTGCGACTCAGGCACAGCTTCCGCACCAGTCGGTAATCGTGGCTTTCCAGGTACTTGATCCCGCCCCAGACCAGATTCGACGACTGCTGGCTGGTGAAACCGGCGAAATCGCCCTGATCGATCAAGGCGACCCGCGCGCTCCCGCCGGACAGAGCGGCGGCGGAGACCGCGCCGTTGATGCCGCCGCCGATGATCAAGACATCGTAGGTGGCTTGCGGTAATTTCTGGATATTGCTTTCACGCAGTTTCATAACCCTTCTCCGTGCCAGGACTGGCCTCCATCGCCGATCCCGCGCACTCCATCAAACACCTTCCTCCCGCCTCTTGCCCGCTCGCCGGCAAGGGGGAACCGATCACTCGTCGTCCAGCGCCCAGCCCTTGGCCCGCTCGACCGCCTGAGTCCAGCGTCGGAACAACTTCTCGCGTTCGGCCACGCCGATGCGCGACGTATAGCAGTTTTCCAGTTGCCATTTCTTCGCCAGTTCCTCGCGACTGTGCCAGAAGCCCGTGGCGAGTCCGGCCAGATAGGCGGCGCTCATCGCCGTGGTGTCGGTGATCCGAGGCACTTCCACCGGTACCCCCAGAATGTCGGCCTGGAACTGCATCAGCACGCTGTTGACCGAAGCGCCGCCATCGCAACGCAGTTCCTTCAGAGTGATCCCGGAATCCCGCTGCATGGCCTCGATCACGTCGCGGGTCTGATAGGCCATGCTCTCCAGCACCGCCCGGGCGATATGCCCCTGAGTGGTGCCGCGAGTGATGCCGATCAGCAGTCCCCGAGCGTAGGGGTCCCAGTGCGGCGCGCCCAATCCCACCAGCGCCGGTACGAAGTAGACGCCCTCGTTGTGCGGAACCGCCCGCGCCAGTTCCTTGGTCTCCGCCGCCGACTGGATCATCTTCAACCCATCGCGCAGCCACTGCACGGCCGCGCCGGTGATGAAAATAGCGCCTTCCAGGGCATACTCGACCGGTTCGTCGCCGATCCCCCAGGCGATGGTGGTCAGCAGTTTTTCTTTGCTGAACACCAGGTTTTTGCCCTTATTCATCAAGACGAAGGAGCCGGTGCCGTAGGTGTTCTTGGCCAGACCGGGACTGTGACAGGCTTGCCCGAACAGCGCCGCCTGCTGGTCGCCCGCAATGCCCGCCACCGGAATGCTGTGGGTGCCGAAAAACATATCCGGGTCGGTTTCCCCGTAGATGCAGGAGGACGGGCGGACCTCGGGCAGGATGGTCTTGGGGATGTCGAGCAGTTCGAGGATTTCGTCGTCCCAGCGCAATTCCTGGATGTTGTAGAGCAAGGTGCGCGAGGCGTTGGAGTAGTCGGTGACATGCGTGCCACCGCCGGTTAGTTTCCACACCAGCCAGGAATCGATGGGGCCGAAGGCGATTCGCCGCGCCGGGCGCGGGCGCGCAGGCCCGGGACGTTGTCCAGCAGCCATTTGACCTTGGTGCCGGAGAAATAGGGATCGATGACCAGGCCGGTCTTGTGGCGCACCGTCTCTTCCAGTCCTCGTTCCTTCAGTTCGTCGCAGAAGCGCGCCGTGCGGCGATCCTGCCAGACGATGGCGTTGGCGACCGGTTTGCCGGTCGTCCGGTCCCACAGCATCCAAGCGATCCGCCGTTTCTCAGCCAGGTTCAACACCTGCCGCGCCGGATAGGCGATGTTCTCGAAGCTGGATGGGCCACCGGCTCCCCCGCGGCCGCGCCTCCAGCTCGGCCAGACGCGCCTCGGTACTCGATCTCGGTGAAGGGAAAGGCATACGCAGACATGGATCGCGCCCTCCGAGGTCGTTGGGTTTGGGAAACGAGGGATCACTTGCCCGGTTAAGGATAAATCAATCACGACTAATGATGAATTGATGTCCTGTCCGTATAATAACGACAGTTAAGCCTTTCCCGTCGTCCGTATCATCCCCTCATAGAGTAATTTAAGGAGGAAGTTCCCATGCCCAACACCGCACGTCCGCGTCGCAGCGTTCTGTACATGCCCGGTTCCAACGCCCGCGCCCTGGAAAAAGCGCGCACCTTGCCCGCCGATGGCCTGATTCTCGATCTGGAGGACGCCGTCGCCCCCGACTCCAAGGAACTGGCGCGCAAGCAGGTGTGCGAGGCCGTGGCCGCCGGCGGCTTTGGCATGCGCGAGACCATCATCCGCGTCAATGCCCTGTCGACTCGGTGGGGCTATGAGGATATCGCCATGGCTTCGAAATCGGGCGCCGATGCCTTGCTCCTGCCCAAGGTGGAGAGCGCCGACGCCATCCGGCATATGGAAGCCATCATGCGCGCCAACGGCGCCCCGAAGTCGATGAAGATCTGGGCGATGATGGAAACCCCGCGCAGCGTTCTTGAATCGCAGCGGATCGCCGAATCGACGCCGCGCATGGAGTGCCTGGTGATGGGCACTTCCGACCTGGCCAAGGAACTGGACTGCGCGCACACCCACGAGCGCCTGCCGTTCATGGTCTCTTTGGGCCTCTGTCTGCTGGCGGCCCGCGCCGCCGGGCTCACGATCCTCGACGGCGTCTACCTCGATCTGAACGACGAGGCCGGTTTCGAGTTCGCCTGCCGGCAGGGTCAGGAGTTGGGTTTCGACGGCAAAACGCTTATTCACCCGAAACAAGTGGGTCCGTGCAATAAGGTGTTTACGCCCAAGCCGGAGGATGTCGCCTGGTCGCGACGGATCATCGAAGCCCATACCGCGGCGGCGGCCCGTGGCGAAGGCGTGGTCGTGGTCGAGGGTAAACTGGTTGAAAACCTCCATGTCGAGAGCGCCCACCGGGTGGTCGACATGGCGGAAGCCATCGCCGTGATGGAAGCGGGTCACTAAAGATCGGAGGCATGGAGTACATGCCTGGCTCCCATGCCCCAGCGTGGGAGCCACTTCCATCGCGTCGTCGCTGGCCCACCCGCTACCCTGTCGACCGTGCGTCCTCCAACCCGCTGTCACTCTCCAACTCATGCGCATCAAGCTCTTCCGTTTATTGACCCTGTTGCTGGCCGCTCTGGTGTTGGCCGCCTGCGAGAAACCCGATCCCACCGTGCGTTTCACTGGCTCCACCATGGGAACTACTTACGATCTCAAGCTGGCGCCGGCGCCCGGACAAACCATTCCTGGCGATTTTCAGGCGCAAATTGATCGTCTGCTGGTTCGAGTCACCCAACAGATGTCGACCTACGATCCAGACTCGGAGCTGTCGCGTTTCAATCGGAACCCCAGCACCGACTGGGTGGCGGTCTCTCCGGAACTCATGGACGTGGTGACCGAGGGGCTCCGCGTCAGCGAGCTGAGCGGCGGCGCCTTTGATATCACCGTGGGGCCACTGGTCAATGTGTGGGGCTTCGGACCAGATCCCCGCCGCGAGGAACCGCCCGGTGACGCCGCCATCGCCCAAGCGCGCGAACGGGTCGGTTACTGGCGGCTGCACGCGCGAGAGGAACCGCCGGCGCTGAAAAAGGATCGCGCCGACCTCTATGTCGACCTCTCCGCCATCGCCAAGGGTTACGGCGTCGATCGGCTCACCGCGTTGGTGGAAGCGATCGGCATTCACGACTATCTGGTCTCGATCGCCGGCGAGGTGCGGGTCAAGGGCAAGAACGGCCAAGGCCAGCATTGGATGATCGCCATCGAAAAACCCGTACCTGGCCAACGTGCGGTCGAGCGCTTGATCCAGCCCGGCGACCGTGGCGTTTCCACCTCGGGCGACTATCGCAATTTCTTCGAGCAGGATGGCCGACGCTACTCGCATATCATCGACCCACGCACCGGTCGGCCGGTCCCGCAAACGCTGGCCTCGGTGACTGTGCTCAGCAACCGCTCCATGGAGGCCGACGCCATCGCCACCGCGTTGATGGCCGCTGGCGCGGAACCGGGTTTTCGCCTGGCCAGCGAGCACCGCCTGGCGGCGTATTTCCTCCTGGTCGGCCCGGACGGTTTTCAGGAACGCTACACTCCGGATTTCGAAGCCTACCTGCTGCCCCGGCAGCCGTGAGCCACTCTTTCAGGATTCCCGCCGCTACGGGATTGACGGCCATTCGTTCATGTCCATTCCGGCTTTGACCCTGCGCGGACTGCGCAAAACCTACGCCAACGGGCTGGAAGCCGTGCGTGGGATTGACCTGGAGGTGGTGGAGGGGGAGTTTTGCGCCTTGCTCGGCCCCAACGGCGCCGGGAAGTCCACCACCATCGGGATCGTCTGTTCGCTGGTGCGCAAAACCGGTGGCACGGTCCGCGTGTTCGAGCACGATCTGGATACCGAACTGGCCGCCGCCAAGCGCTGCATCGGGTTGGTGCCGCAGGAATTCAACTTCAACCAGTTCGAGCCGGTGGTCGAAATCGTGGTCAATCAGGCCGGCTATTACGGGATTCCCCGGGAACTGGCTTACCGGCGCGCTGAAACCTATCTGCGGCAGCTCGGCCTGTGGGACAAACGGCGGGAGATGGCGCGGGAATTATCCGGGGGTATGAAGCGGCGGCTAATGATCGCCCGCGCCCTGGTCCACGAGCCCCGGCTGCTGATTCTCGACGAGCCAACGGCTGGAGTGGACATCGAAATTCGGCGTTCGATGTGGGATTTTCTACGGCGGATCAACGGTCAAGGCACCACCATCATCCTGACCACCCACTACCTGGAAGAAGCCGAAACCCTGTGTCGGCACATCGCCATCATCGACCGGGGCGCCATCATCGAAAACACTTCGATGCAAACCTTGCTCAATCGCCTGTCTTTGGAAACCTTCGTGCTCGACCTGCAACGGCCCTTGCCCGAAGCACCGGCAATCAATGGCTATGCCCTGCGTCGGCTGGATGATTTCACCTTGGAGGTGGACGTGGCCAAGGAAGCGGGGATCAATGCCCTGTTCCAACAACTGTCGGTGCGGGGCATCGAGGTCTCCAGCCTGCGCAACAAGACCAATCGGTTGGAAGAATTGTTTCTCAGTCTGGTTGATAAACAGGAACCCGCCTTGGAAAAAGGCAAAACAAGCTAACAACCAGCACCAGAGGCAAGGATTTGCCTGTTAACATCAATAGCGAAATAGCAGGTATGGGAGACTTTATCCTGAGAAACCGTACACTGTATCGCGCCCTGTTGCTTTGTCATGCTTCCGTCATCGAGACACTCATCGTACTGCGCTGACGCACCAATTAATCGGTATAACTCTTCGGCTGATTTGCCGGTAAGTTGAATATAATAATGGGTATTCCTCGGCGCTTGTGGCGAAGGATCGATGAGCGTGGCCCCGCCGACCATGAAACCACCTTCGAGCGGTTGGTAATCGCCTGCATGAGTAAAGGCATGCGACAATAAACCCGTTATCAGAATGATCGAGTAAACAATTTTTTTTGGCATGGCTATATTCCCTCTCGTTGCTTGAAAGTTGTTACGCAAAATAGTTTCACTATGCTTTCGTGGACACATGCAAATGATTATCGTGCCCTGAATAGTAGGTGACGCCAGAAATTTGCTTGTCGTTAAACAAGATTTTTTTGACATTTTGGTGCGCCAGCAATGACTCAACCAGCAATCGAGTGTAGTCTTGGCTATAGGCTACGTCATGAATGGTCACTTGAAGGGGTTGACCGTCGTTTCGCAGTGGGCGGATATCGATATCCGTACCCCGTTGATGGGACTGATGCGGTGGAAAGTGCCCGCCTTGCGCCAAGCTGATGTGACCGATTCCCAGTTTTATATTTGGCATATTATGGCAAAAAGTCCGGGCGACTTCCTGGATGGTCTTAATAGTCTCCGCCGTACCATATTGCTCGTGGCTTTGCCCGTAGGAGTAGTATCCAGAACCGGATTGCGGTAATTGCACCAGAGTCGAGCCGCCAGATCCCGGCGAGACCGGTGCTCCGACAAACTGTACGCCCAGCGCGGCCCAGGTTTTACCTCCAACTATCCCATCCACGGTGAGTCGGTTTTGTTGCTGGAACGTTCTTACCGCCGCATCGGTATTGTTGCCAAAATCGCCATCTTCTACTAGTTTCCTACCCTGAGGCAGTTTTGGAACTGGTACTTTTTGATTGAGCAAACTTTGTAGCAGTTTGACTTCCTGACCTTTGCTACCTTTCCTGAGGACTTTATTCACTGTGGCCATGGCTATTTTCCTAAAAGCAGTCAACCGTTATGGTTAAAATTCAAGTCTTATCTTACTAGATGCACCTACACGGCCAAAAGTAAAAGCAAATTGCATGCCATTTCAGTAAAACAGCAGTTCGGCGCTCATCGGTTTCCTGGCAACGCCGCATATTGCAGATAATTATAAATAACATACTGATATTATTAATTTTTATATAAAAAGCTCCTTTAGGCGAGACTATGCGGTCCGCCGATTTCCCATAATGACTTTACAGTATCTTAAAGCTGCGGATTTATTAACAGATCAATCTGGCCCGGTTGAAAATGATCTAAAGGATACCAAATTGAACTGTTGCCAGCGATTCACGGCTTGCTACGGAGCGGTTTGGCTGGTTCCGCTGGGACAAAGAAAGGCTCGGTCGCCACTGAGGAGCGGCTCGGAATTCGTGGATTATCGTTGCATCCATCCCGGACGTTGTCCGTTTGCGGGTGGTTTGCCGCTCGGGTCGAAGAATTGTAGGGCGGCTCCCACGGTGATCGCGATCAGTACGGCGATAACAATGAATCTGATGATTTTGAACATGGTGTTTGGCAGGCCTTGATGAAGGTACCGGTCCGCTGAATCCAGCGGGGTGCATTTTCGCACGCGGGCGCGGGTGCAACCAGACGGCATCAGGGGTACCTGGATCAAACCTGTCCTGTCCGGGTGCGGAGTTGCGATTTCATTAAATGAGTTCACTCCTGACAGGATAGCGGTATCGCTGGAAAAGTCTGTTTGGATCACCTGGACCGTATTTCACTTTATTGGAAGAGTAAAAATGAATAAAACCAAAGCGTTTCAAGATTACTATCCCGAAGAACTGAGTCACTGTTACGGTTGCGGCCGACTGAACGAGCGCGGTCATCAACTCAAAAGCCGCTGGGATGGCGACGAATCGGTCGCCTCCTTCACCCCCCAGCCGCATCACATCGCGATTCCCGGATATGTCTACGGCGGCCTGCTTGCCTCACTGATCGATTGTCATGGCACGGGGACGGCCGCCGCCGCTGCCTACCGCGCGGCAGGGCGGTCGATGGATACTTTGCCGGCGTTGCGGTTCGTGACGGCTGCGCTCCAAGTCGAGTATTTGCGCCCTACGCCGCTGGGCGTTCCCCTGGAAATTCGAGGCACGGTCGAGGAACTCAAGGAGCGTAAGGTCGTGGTGAATGCGACGGTGACCGCCCGTGGCGAACTTTGCGCGCGTGGCCGAGTGGTGGCGGTGCGGATGCCTGAGAGCATGCAACCAGCCGTTTCTTGAGAAACGAAAAC
>DAIRDI010000154.1:0-7385 GCA_036796235.1 Candidatus Competibacteraceae bacterium
CGCGAGTTTAGAGGGGATTCGCCATGGTGTTCCGCTTCCTGCACTCCATCTTCGCCACGGCGCCCAGCCCGCCCGGCAAGCTCGACCCCGCCCTGGTCGAGGCGGCCATCGAGCGGGTGGTGGACGGCACCGACCCTCGCCTGCGGGCTGCGCCGCATTATCGGCGCAAGCTGTGGGAGCCGGTCGAGCGCGCGGTCGATTACGTGGTCGAACATGCCGCCACGCTCCCGCCGCCCATCGCCTTCGGCAGGCGCCACTTCACGACCGACCCCCGGTTGCGCGCCCTGTTCGCCAACCCCGACCAGTTGCTGGAAATGCTGAGCTTCAGCCCGGCCCTGCGCGGCCATCTCCAGCCGACCACCGCTGCCCCACCCGCGGAGATCTACGCCGCATTGCGCATGGAACGGACTGAAAAAACCGTTTTCGGCATGGAACTGCACGGCGACCAGGTGCTGCGGGACATCCCGCAAACCGCGGTGAACTTCCACAACCACCAAATCGCCTTCCCAGCCGCCAGCGAGGCGGAAACCCGCCAGGAGCTCCAGAAACGCGCCTTCGATTATCTGATCGAAGCGGCGTTGCAACGCCTGCTGTCGATTCGCGCCCGCAAACACCAGTTGGAACAGCAGCACCGCCGGTTACTCCAGCACAAAGCCCATGTGCTGAAGTCGGCCCGGCTGGGCCTGGAACCGCTGCTGGCGAATCCCGCCACCCCACGGTCGCCCGACAGCACCGTCACCGAACAGCAACTCCTGGAAATTGAAACCGAACTTCGCCAGATTCGCGCCGACTCGGCCACGATTGAGGAACAACTGGCCCTGGTCGCCGCCACCTTGCGCGAACCCGAGCAACACCTGCAACTGGAACGGATCTCGCTGACCCTGGATCACATGAACATTCGGGTGCCGGCGCATTCGCCCCGAGCCGCCAACACGCTGACTTTCGACGAAGTTCTGCTCGAAAACCACCACCGGTTCATCGTGCTGCTCATCCGGTTTCCCCGCAGCGAGATTCCGCCGCCGACCGATTTTTTCGAGGAAGCCCAACGCTTTTTGAACGCGAACGGCGGCCCCCGACTCACCACGATCTAATGCAAAATCACTTGCAAAATCAAGACGCCCAAGCCAGGCTTAACCATCAGTCTTAACTTTCAGGCTTAACTTTCAGGCTTAACTGTCTTGTCTGACGCAACAACCCCGCCATGACTTCCGAACACCACCGTTTTCGCGGTTGCCTGCTAGGCCTGGCCTGCGGCGACGCCGTCGGCACCACCGTCGAATTCCGCCCGCGCGGCACGTTTCCACCGGTCACCGACATGATCGGCGGCGGGCCGTTCCGCCTCGAACCCGGTCAATGGACCGACGACACCAGCATGGCGTTGTGCCTGGCCACCAGCCTGGTCGAAACCGGTCGCTTCGACCCGCGCGATCAAATGGAGCGCTACTGGCGCTGGTACTCGCGCGGCGAACTGAGCAGCACCGGCCACTGTTTCGACATCGGCAACGCCACGCAGGCGGCGCTGCTCCGTTTTCATCAGAACGGCGAACCCTACAACGGCTCGACTCAGCCCAACAGCGCCGGCAACGGTTGCCTCATGCGGCTGGCGCCGGTACCCATGTTCGCCTACCCCGACTTGTCATTGGCGATTCAGCTCTCCGGCGATAGCGCCCGCACCACCCACGCCGCCCCCGAATGCATTCAGGCCAGCCAGTTATTCGGGGCGATGCTGCACCAGGCGCTCGCTGGCCTGGAGCGGGACGCCATCCTGTTCGGCTCGCATTTTCCCGACGCAGGGCCGGAGGCGCTTTCCCCGCGACTGGCCCGAATCGCCCGCGGCGACTATCGGGACAAGACCGAAGGCGAGATTCGGGGCAGCGGCTACGTGGTGGAATGTCTGGAAGCGGCGCTGTGGTGCTTTTATCAGACCGGCGACTTCCGGGAGGCGATTCTGAAGGCGGTCAATCTCGGCGACGACGCCGACACCACGGCGGCGGTCTGCGGGCAAATCGCCGGGGCCTATTACGGCGAACCCGGCATCCCGGAACCCTGGCGGCGCCGGCTGACGTGGCACGCCCCGATCGCCGGTCTCGCCGACCGGTTATGGGCGTTGCGCTAGCGCGTGGGGGCCGCCCGCGACTCCTGCCCGCTCTTCCAGAAGAAGTTCCGGCTTCGGCAGGCCCGACCTAGGCTTGGGCGGCGAGCAACCGCTCGAAGTCTTCCAGGGGCAGCGGCCGACCGAGCCAGTATCCCTGGAACTGCTCGCAACCGCGCGCCCGCAGAAATTCGTACTGCGCCTCGTTCTCCACCCCCTCGGCCAACACTTGCAACCGGAGTTGCCGGCCCATGACAATGATCGTTTCCACGATCACCGCGTCATTGGAGTCCTCGACCAGATCGCGCACGAAGGACTGGTCGATCTTGAGCTGATCGAGCGGCAACCGTTGCAGGTAAGCCAGCGACGAGTAACCGGTGCCGAAATCATCGAGCGAGAAGCCGACGCCCAGCGGCTTCAAGGCCTGCATGATGGCGATCGCCTCGTCCATCTTGCTGATCAACATCCCCTCGGTGATCTCCAGCTTAAGCCGGCCGGCATCACAGTTATTACGCCGCAACGCGGCTTCAATATCGGACGCGAAATTCGACTGTTGGAACTGCCGTGGACTGATGTTGACGGCCAGCGCGAACCCAGGAGGCAGCCAGCCGGCCCGCTCCCACCGCGCCGCCTGCTGGCAGGACGCCTCGACCACCCACTGGCCGATCGCCACGATCAAATTGCTTTCCTCGGCCAAGGGGATAAAGTCGGCTGGCGACACCATGCCGCGCCCCGAATGCCGCCAACGCAGCAGAATCTCACCGCCGATCAATCGCTGTCGGGCATCCCATTGCGGCTGGCAATACGCGCACAACTGTTCCTCGGCCAACGCCCGCCGCAGATCGGCCAGCAACCCCATCCGCTCGGCCAGCGCCGCGGCCGTGGTCGGGTCGAAAAAGCGCGCGGTGTTGCGGCCCGCCAATTTGGCTTCATACATCGCGGTTTCCGCCTGCTTCAGGAAGGTTTCCGGACGCTCCTGATGCTTGCGGAACAGGGCGATGCCCACGCTGGCGCTGGAATGGTAATCGTGGCCCTTCAGCGAAAACGGCCGGTGAGTCGCCTCCAGAATGCGCTCCGCCATCCATTCGGCCCGCAACGCCGCCTGGGTTTCGTCGGGACCCAGCCGCTCCAGCAGCACCGCGAAATCGTCGCCCCCCAGCCGGGCCACACAGTCTTCCTCGGCCGGCGCCACGGTTTTAAGGACCTCGGCCACCTGCATCAGCAGATCGTCGCCTCGATCGTGACCGAGGGTGTCGTTCAACACTTTGAAATGATCGAGATCCACCATGAGCAGCGCGCCATGACTGTTCCGCAGGCAGGCGGCGGCGAAGGATTGCTCCAAGCGCTCGTAGAATCGGCGGCGGTTGGGTAACCCAGTCAGTGCGTCGTGGAAGGCCAAATAGCGAATATGTTCCTCCGCTTCCTTGCGCGCCGAGACATCGGTGAACGTACCGACATAGTGAGTCGTTCGATCCGTGTCGTCCTTGACCGCGGTGATGGTCAACCAAGCTGGATAGATGTCGCCATTCTTGCGTCGATTGCAGATCTCGCCCTGCCAGACGCCCGTCTCGAGCAATGCTTGCCACAGATGACGGTAAAATTCGGCATCTTGATAATTCGACTTCATCAGACGCGGGTTCCGGCCGATCAACTCGTCCCGCGCATAGCCGGTGATGGCGCAAAAAGCATTATTGACCCGCAGGATAACGCCTTCGGCATCGGTGATGATGATGGCTTCATTGGTCTCGAACGCGGTTGCGGCCAACCGCAGCTCGCGGTCGATCCGCCGCAGACCGGTAATATCGGCAAAGGACACCACCACCGTCGCCGGCTGTCCGCTGTCGGGCTGAAACAACGGCTGGACGTGGATCAACAGCCAGATCCGGCCACCCCACAAACCCATGATCGCCCCCTGCCGCGGCTGGCCGTCGCCCAACGCCAGCACGGCGGGAAACTCTCGCGGAGGCAACGGCTGCCCGTCTTCCCGCACCGCGCCCCAATCATCGGTGAAAAGATTGTAGAAACCGGGACGCTCCGGATTCAGCTCCAGAATCTGACGGGCGCTGTTGTTGTAGCTCACCAGATCGCCTTGGCCATCCACCACCACCACGCCTTCCGCCAGCGCCGCGACGACCGTTCGGTAGCGCTCTTCGCTCGCCGCCAGGGTTCGTTCCCGCACCTGCAATTGCTCGGCGGTGAGTTGCAGATGTTGGCGCATCTGATTGAACGCATTCGCTAATTGACTGAGCTCGCCGCGGCCGATCAGTCGGATGTCGCCGCCGCCGAGATCGCCGGCCTCGATGCGCCGCGCGGCGGCGGTCAGGTAACAAAGTGGTTGAATCACCAGCCTGCGCAACAGCAGCATCAGGATCGACGCCACCAGCAGGGTGGCGCCGGCGAACACCGCGCTTTCCCGCAGCAGCGCCGGCCAGAGCGCCGCCTGGTTGCGACTGAGGTCGTAGTCCATAAACAACACGCCGCGCCGCGGCGGTCGCAACTCTTCCGCATGCGTCGCCAAGAGCAACGGATAGTAGGCGTGAAGGCGTCGGCCGTCGGCCGACGTCAGAATCAGCGGCTGGCCGCTTTCGCGCATTTGTTGAAAAGCCGCGGGATCGAAGTGCGGCAGCACGGAGGCGGGTTGCTGTTTCCAGGCGAACCGGGTCGCCAGCAGCACTTGGTCCCGATCATCGATCACCGCCAACGCCTCCACGGTCGGCTTGAGCGCCCGCCAGATCAGCGTCTGCTCGGCATCGTTCCACGCGCCACGCCGAAACTCGCGCTCCAGCGTGGCTTGCAAGTCGGTCAGGTCGGCGTGAATCCGTTCCACACCCTGCCGATGGACTTGTTGTTTCCACTCGTGGTGGCGGTAAACCGACAGGCCCACCCACAGCAGCGCCAGCGCCAACAACAGGCCCAGGGGCAACCAGCGACCGATGGTAAAAGTGTGCAAGGCTTTCATGGCGAATCCGGCAACCAACAGGTCCCAGCCAGCGTTGTACGGGCCGGCGTCGTGGGGTCGGCCAACCGCCATCGAGTCGCCTTCTCGTCGCAAACCACCCGCACGTCCGCGACCCGGCCAACCAACACCCGCGCCCAGAATAAAACAGATAACACCCAGCGCATCGATCTACTCGATCCCGTTGCGGCACTACACCCAGTAATGTGCCATGTCATCGGATTATGAAGTCATGTCTACCAAGAGTATCTTATTTTAGAGGCCATGCTGTCTCGTTATGCTTATTTTTCATTCTGCGGATCGCGGGCAACCGGGCGACCGATGGCGATTTTCGGGCAGCCCCGAAGCCAATCGGTGGGCGTGGCGGGTGGTTTCCGGCAGCCGATAGCGGGTACAGCAGCCCAGCACGTAATCCACCGCTGTTTCCAGGCTCACCCGATGACCGGGCGACACATACAACGGTTTGACGCCGGTCCGGGTGCGCAACACCGCGCCGATGACCTCATCCTCCACCCGCAGTGGCGTCCATGCTCCGCGCGCCTCGGGCGCCGCGCCGTGATGGCCATACAGCCGGCTCTTGGCCACGCCGATGCTCGGCAGATCCACCAGCAGGCCGAGATGGCTGGCGAGGCCGAAGCGGCGTGGATGGGCGATGCCCTGCCCGTCGCACAGCAATAAATCCGGCGGCTCGCGCAACCGCTCCAGCGCGTCCAGCACCGCCGGCAGCTCGCGGAATGACAGCAGCCCCGGCACGTAGGGAAAGGTGGTCGGGCGACGAGCGAGCGCGGTCTCCAACAACTCCAGTCCAGGATAGCCCAGCACCGCCACCGCCGCGCGGGTCACGGCGCCGCCGTCTTCAAAACCGACGTCCACTCCCGCTACCCGTTGCACCGGTCCCAGTCGATCGACCAGAATCAGATGCGCGCTCCAGTCCCTTTGCAGGGCCACCGCCGCGGCGGGATCGAGATTCCAGGAATGCGTGAAATCAGCTTTCATTTAAATTTCAAAAAATTGAAAAATCCTGGACTTTATTTCGTGGTCATTGGCCATGGAGACCCAGCTACCGCGCCCGCCAAACCGTGAGAAACTCTATCGCCGACACCGCGCCATTCTCAGCCTAGCCAACAAAATCAGAATGTGCGTTGCCGGCATCGCCCAAATATCGCTAAACTGATTTCCAGTTCCGACGCCCGCGCGTCGGACTCGCATTACCCCCGACCAGAATTTTATCCATACGGAGCCTTTGCATGGCCGTCGAACAGACTTTGTCCATCATCAAGCCCGGCGCGGTCCGCCGGAATCTCATCGGTCAGATCATCGGTCGCTTTGAGAGCTCCGGCCTGCGCATCGCCGCCGCCCGGATGCTCCAGTTGAGTCAGGAGCAGGCCGAGCAATTTTACGCCATCCACCGCGAGCGCCCGTTCTATTCCGATCTGGTGACCTACATGACCGAAGGGCCGATCCTGGTGATGGTGTTGGAAGGCGAAGACGCCATCGCTAAAAACCGCGCGATCATGGGCTCCACCGACCCCAGCAAAGCCACGCCCGGTACGATTCGCTTCGACTTGGCCAAAAACACCACCCGCAATACCGTACATGGCTCCGACGCCCCGGAGACCGCCGCAACGGAAATCGCCTTTTTCTTCAAACCCAGCGAACTCTGTCCGCGTCATGGCTGAATCGGTCATCACCCCCGGCGCGCCCCCGACGCCCGACAAGGTCAACCTCCTCGATCTGGATCGCTCCGCTCTGGAAGCGTTCTTCGTCGCGCGCGGCGAAAAACCCTTCCGCGCCGCGCAGATCATGAAGTGGATTTATCACGAACGGGTGACCGATTTCACGGCCATGAGCAACCTGAGCAAGGCGCTGCGGGAGCGGCTGGCCGAAGAGGCCGAAATCCGTCCGCCCGAAGTCATCCTCGATCGAGCCTCGCGGGACGGTTCCCGCAAGTGGCTGATCCGGATGGACAGTGGCAACAGCATCGAAACCGTATTCATTCCCGAGCCGGATCGCGGCACCCTGTGCATCTCCTCGCAGATCGGCTGTCCGCTGGACTGCTCGTTCTGCGCCACCGCCCGGCAAGGCTTCAACCGCAATCTCACGGTCGCCGAAATCGTCGGCCAAGTCTGGCAAGCCGCTCGGTTGCTGGGCGACGCGCGCAACGGCCACCGCGTCATCACCAACATCGTGTTGATGGGCATGGGCGAAGCGCTCGACAACTACGACAACGTCATCCACGCGATCCGCATCCTCAACGACACCGGCGGCCTCGCGATGGCGCAGGAGCGCATCACGCTCTGCACCGTGGGCCGTGTGGACGGAATCCGCCGTCTTCGC
>DAIRDI010000155.1:0-7340 GCA_036796235.1 Candidatus Competibacteraceae bacterium
CGATACCCGTCCAGAAAAATCAGCATGAATCAGGGTAGTGTCCTATTGCAAGTCATCCCGGAGGAGCGCACGAAAGCCAGCCTGCTCGAAATGGTGGTCGAACGTGAGCGCCTCAGTAAGCCCTCGCTGCCGCATGATCATGAACGATGAACAGTCGGTTAGACCTCATTCTTTATCCTGATGGGTGCGATAAAAACCGAAAGCGTCACGAAAGAGCATCGCGGTCTGCGGCACGATCTCAGTGTTTGGGTTTGCTGAAATGGCATCGACCGCCGCGATGACCGACGCGCGCAAACGGGTGTATTCCGCAAGACCATTGAGAACTTCGACCAAGACCATTTCGGAGGTCACCAGCCGGGTTTTGCCCAACTTGCGTGATGCGGCCAACGCTATCGGATGAAGCTGATCGCGCGGGTTGAGCAATCCGATCCAGTAGTTCGCATCGGCAAATACCTTTCGCATCAATGGGATTCACCCCTTGAATAGAGATAATGATCCAGTCGCTTACCGAGATCGATCGGCACCTGCGACCAAACTTCATCGGGAACCGAGGCGCCCATTTCCGCGATGGTCTCCCAGATGGGTTTGACGTTTTCAACAAACTCCGAGGTTGCCGGGGCTACGACGGTCACCGTGTCGATTCTGACGAATTTTCGTAACTGTCGATCCGTGATCGAGAACTCGCCAACCCCACGAACCCGAAGCTGAGCGGTTTTGTGGGAACGAAGGGCGTCCAGAACCTCGGCTTCCTGGGTTTCGGAAAATTTTCCGCGCACGAGAGGGCCAGCGTGCACCGCAAGCTCGAAAACGCCTCCGCGCACGTTGGCCATGCTGACCTCTCCGGTCACATCCGCCAGATCCTCAAAAGTCGCCTCAGTCCACTCCGCCAAGCATTCGCGCGCCTTGGCGGTATAAGGGGCGGCCGATTCGCGGTTGCGCGCCTGGACGAACAGAGTTTCTGATTCTCTAAGACTTTTTCCGAAATCCCGAAAGAGCGGAATCACGTTTTTCGGGAACTCGGAGGGGAGTAATTGATCCTGGTTCGCGGCGGAAATCGTGGCGTCGATCAGTTCCGCCGCCTCGTCAAATTCGTCGCCAAAATCGAGCGGCGTTTGTTCGTCGACCACGACCCGGCGCAATGGCACTTCGACTGATCCTTCCCGAATCTCCGAAAATTCCAGCGTCAGACGCTCCTCGAACCCACGCGGCAACCGTTCGCGTCCCGGATGCTGGCGATACCAGAGTTCCTTGGCGCACTCGAGCACCAGCTTCTTGTACACCAACAATTCGCTAACGCAGTCCACGTCGAGGGTGTGACGCTCAAAACGTGGCCCGTCAAACCGCAGTGATGCGAGCGGAACTGTTCGGTGACTCATTGATTATTCTCCTCATTTTTGCTAATTCTTTGGGTGTGACCCCTGTACAGGACAAAAATTTTATCCTCATAAATTCACCGATGAGATGGGACCAACTAAAGGCAATGGCGAGAAAGGCCAGCAGTTTTTCGCTTCGGGCGTCATTCCCCCCTACTCCCCCGCCGATCCCACGGGCCGGCGGGTCTGTTTCTTCTCGCCGACCCGCCGCTTTTCGTCCATCCGCCGTTGCTTGGCGGCCCGCGAAGGTTTAGTCCTGAGGCGCGGCTTGGGCGGCGTCGCCGCTTTCTGGATCAGGGCGACCAGTCGCTCGATGGCATCCTGCCGGTTGCGTTCCTGGCTGCGGAAGCGGCGGGCGGTGATCAGCAGTTCCCCTTCCTGGGTCACCCGACTGCCAGCCAGCGCCAGCAACCGCGCCCGCACCGGCTCCGGCAAGGACGGCGAGCGCGCGACATCGAAGCGCAGTTCCACCGCCGTCGCCACCTTGTTCACGTTCTGGCCGCCCGGACCGGACGCCAGTTTGAACTGAAAGCGGAGTTCGTCTTCAGGAAGACCGAGCGTGGGGGTGATTTTGATCATGACGGCGAGATGAGCGGTTCTACACGGGTGGTCAGCCATAAGGTTCGGTGGCTTCGCTGCATCATACCCCACTTGGCGCGACCCGCCATGGAACACCCAGCCGAACAGGTGTTTTCTGGCTGGGAAATCTGCTAGCTTTTACTGGTAACCCGACCGATTTCCCACCATACCGAACCACTTCAACGGGAGGCCACGGATGATCACCGCCAAGGCTGACGTTCTTATCTTCGAGAAAGTCGAACAGGTTTACCGGTTCGTCGCCCTGAACCTCATCACCAACTATCCCCGCTGGTCGGCCGAAGTCGTAGAACTCACGCCCCTGTCTTCCGGCCCGGTGCAACCGGGCTTCCGGGCGCGACAGGTGCGCGTGGACAAGGGGCATAAAACCGAATCCATCTTCGAGGTGACCGACATGGAACCCCTCAAGCGAGTTTGCTTCAAGGGGGTCACGGCCGGCTATCTGTGCCTCTACGAATTCGAGAACCTCAGTCCCTCAACTCAGCTCACCTTCACCTTCGAATTGCACCAGATCGAGGGGCGGATGCGCCCGTTCGAGAAACTGATCCGCATGGCGCTGCAGGATGGCGCCAAGCAGACGGTGCGCAAGCTGAAGTTGCTGATTGAAAAAGAGATGTTGGAAAACGACTAGGCTAGGAATGCAACACCCAGCGCATGCCACACCCCGTGGCGATTGGCCCGGCTTTACTTTCCGTGGGAGCGACTCCTCATGTTCATGACCGCAAAAGACGATGGCCTGATTCCCTACGTCCTGACCCAAATCCTGGACGCCTGCGTCAACGGCGTCACCCTGTCCGATCCAGATTTGCCCGACAATCCCATCGTGTACGCCAACCAGGCCTTCGAGGAGATTTCGGGCTACGCCCAGGACGAGATCATCGGCCGCAACTGCCGGTTCCTGCAAGGCGAGGATCGCGATCAGGAGGCGCTGAATACGATCCGCGCGGCGCTACAAAAGCACGAACCCTGCATCGTGACCCTGCGCAACTACCGCAAGAACGGCGAACTGTTCCTCAACCGCCTGGCCATCCGTCCGCTGGTGGACCAGGAAGGCAAGGTGATCTATTACCTCGGCGTGCAGTACGACATCACCGATCAGGTCCGCGCCCGGGAAGCGATTGAAAAACTGCAATTTGAGATTGAAAAAATGGCGGGCGGTTAACCCCCTACCTTCACTCCCTCAACCGAGAGAACACTCCGCATGACCCATCATTCTCCGCAATGCATCGGCGTCCTCACCAGCGGCGGCGACGCCCAGGGCATGAACGCGGCGGTGCGGGCGGTGGTCCGCACCGCGCTGCAGCAGGGCGTGACCGTCTACGCCATTTACGAAGGCTATCAGGGCATGGTGGACGGCGGCGACCGCATCCGAGCGCTGTCGTGGGACGATGCCGGCAACATCCTGCACCGGGGCGGCACGGTCATCGGCACCGCCCGCTGCCCGGCATTCCGCGAGCGGGACGGTCGGCGGCGCGCGGCCCGTAATTTACTCGAACACGGCATCGACCGACTGGTGATCATCGGTGGCGACGGCAGTCTGAGCGGCGCCAACGAGTTTCGCCACGAATGGCCGGAACTGCTGGCCGAATTGGCGCAAGCCGGCGAGATCGACGCAGCCGCCGCCCAGCGGCACCCGGCGCTGATGATCGCCGGTCTGGTCGGGTCGATCGACAACGACATGGTCGGCACCGACATGACCATCGGCGCCGATTCCGCCCTGCACCGGATCGTCGAAGCCATCGACGCCATCAGCAGCACCGCCGCCAGCCACCAGCGCACCTTCGTGATCGAGGTGATGGGCCGGCGTTGCGGCTATCTGCCGCTGATGAGCGCCATCGCCGGCGGCGCCGACTACGTCCTCATCCCCGAGAGTCCGCCGCCCGACGGTTGGGAAGAACATATGTGCGAACTGCTGCGCCGGGATCGGGCCGCCGGCCGCCGCGACAGCATCGTCATCGTCGCCGAGGGCGCGCAAAGCCGCGCCGGCCAACCCATCAGCGCCGACTACGTGCGCCAGGTTTTGGAGGAGCGGCTCGGCGAGGACACCCGCGTGACCATCCTCGGCCACGTCCAGCGCGGCGGCACGCCCAGCGCTTTCGACCGTGGGATGAGTACGTTGCTGGGTTATGTCGCCGTCGAGGAGGTGTTGGCGGCCACGCCCGGCAGCGAACCACAAATGATCGGCATCCGCTACAACCGCATCCAACGCGCCCCGCTGATGCAGTGCGTCGAGCAAACGCGCGCGGTCGCGCAAAAAATCGCCGCGCAGGATTACGCCGGAGCGATGGCGTTACGGGGCGGCAGCTTCACCGAGATGTTCGAGATGTTCAAACGGCTGGCCGAGGCCAAGCCCAGCGTCGCCCCACCCGCCCGACCCCGCCGGCTGGCGATCATCCACGCCGGCGGGCTGGCGCCGGGCATGAATCCCGCCGTGCGCGCCGCCGTGCGCCTCGGTCTGGACCGCGGCCATACCCTGCTGGGGGTGCGCGGCAGCTTCCAGGGCCTGATCGACGGCCGGATCGAGGAACTCCGCTGGGGCGATGTCGAAGGCTGGACCGCGCTGGGCGGCGCCGAGCTGGGCGCCAGCCGGCAGATCCCCACCGTCGAGCAACTCTACGCCGTGGGTCGCGCCCTGGAGACCCAACGCATCGACGGCCTGCTGATCGTTGGCGGCTGGATGGCCTACGAGGCGGCGCACCTGCTGTACAGCGAGCGCGAGCGCTATCCCGCCTTCAAGATCCCGCTGATTTGCCTGCCGGCCAGCATCGACAACAACCTGCCCGGCTCGGAACTGAGCATCGGCGCCGACACCGCGCTCAACGTCATCGTCCAGGCGCTCGACCGGATCAAGCTGTCGGCCATGGCGGCGCGGCGCTGCTTCGTGGTCGAGGTCATGGGCCGCTACTGCGGTTACCTGGCGCTGATGAGCGGGCTGGCTGGCGGCGCCGAGCGCGTCTACCTGCACGAAGAAGGCGTCACGCTTAAGGACCTGCAAGCCGACGTGGAACACATGGTCGCCAGTTTCCAGGACGGCCGGCGGCTCTATCTGACCATCCGCAGCGAAAACGCCAACCCCCATTACACCACCGATTTCATGTGCGCGCTGTTCGAGGAAGAAGGCCGCAATCTGTTCGACGTGCGCCAGGCGGTGCTGGGTCACATCCAGCAGGGCGGCAATCCCACGCCTTACGACCGCATCCTGGCGACCCGCCTGGCCGCGCACTGCATCGATTACCTGACCCAGGAACTGGAGCGCGGCTCGACGGAGAGCGCGATCATCGGCATGGTCGAGGGTAAGGTGAGCATCCTGCCCTTGAAACAGATGCCGGACCTGGTGGACTGGCGCCACCGGCGGCCCAAGGAACAATGGTGGTTGAAACTGCGTCCGGTCGTGCGAGCCATGGCGCAACAACCGGGGGGTGGGAACGACTGAAAGGGGCTGTTTACGACCTTCGGCGATCCAACTGCTTGACCCCCCCTCCAGCGGGCGCTTGTTCCAAGCGCCCGTATTGCGTTTAAAAATTTGATTTTATTAAAATGTTTCCCGCAATCGTTAGATTTCGGTCGCGGGCAAACCCCTTCTAGCGACCCCGATGACCTCCCCGATTGAGCGGGACGGTGACCGCTACCGATGCGGTGGCGTCGTTTCCGACAGCGTCGGCGACCCGGTAGGTGATGGTGTAGACACGGCCATTACCCCGCCCCGAGCGCTCGGCGCGCAGGCGGAAATGGAAGTCACTGACAATGACGATATCGTTGGTGGTATTGCCGTCGCCCGACCCGTTGTCAGGCTCGTTGGAGGTCACCGAAACCAAGGTGATTTTCGGATTGGCGTCCACGTTGTCGGTCGCCGTCGCGGTCACCCTGACATCCACGTATTTGTGATTCGGCGGCCACAGGATTGCTGGCGTCGCCGAGAGTTCGAGAACCGGCGGGACCAAGTCCAAACCCACGATCACCGGGTCATGATCGGAGGTGCGGTAGGGGTCGGGGGCGTAGAGTTCGCGGGCGCTCGACTTGCGCTCGAATGTCGCCTCGCCGGGATCGCGGATCTCATCGTTGTAATCGAACAGCGGAACCTCGTCGGCGTTGATATGCCACTCCGCGACATCCACCACCCGCGCCGCCAGGCTGGGGCTGGCCAGGGCGTAGTCCAGGTAACCGAGTTGTCCGCCGAACAGGAAGCTGTAGGCCGCCGCGCCCTGAAATTGGTCGATCAGATCGACGTAACCGGCGTTCTTGAGGACGGTGATCGGGTCCTCGTTGCGGTAGGCATTCAGGTCGCCGATGATCAGGATGTTGGATGCGCCGCTGCCGGTCGGGTCGGTGGCCAGCCAGTCCGCGAGAGCCCGGGCCGCCGCGGTTCGCGTGCCGTTGCAGTTCCCCTGGCCGGTGGTGGTGTCATCATCGCCCACGCCACAACCCGAACCCTTGCTCTTGAGGTGGTTGACCGCGACGGTGAAGCGCGTTCCGGAGCCGCGGTCCTCGAAGGTCTGGGCCACCGCCGGACGGTTGCGGTCGAGAGGGGCGTTAAAGGGATTGACAAAGGCCGAGCTGTCCAGCACAGCTAAATCGCCGACCGGGTTGACGCGACCGTTCTTGTAGATGATCCCCACCCTGATCGCATCGCCGCCGACCACGCCAGTGTCGATGTAGCCGTAAGTGTCCGGGCCGGCGCTGTTGAGATCGTCGACGATTGCGGCCAGCGGCTCCACGCCGGGGGTGTTTTCCAGTTCGATCAGCCCGATCACGTCGGCGTCGAGGCCGAGCAGGGCCTGGGTGAGCTTCTCGCGCTGGCGGGTCAGTTCGCGTGTACTGTCGGCGCCCCGACAGTCGAGGTTTTGAGAAGCGCCGCAGTCGCCCACCGAGTTGGAGGAGGTGACGTCGATGGTGAGGAAGTAGTTGAGCACGTTGAAGCTGGCGATCTTCGGGCTGCCCTTCACCTCGGGCGCGGCGGGGCGCGGATTGGCGCTGGTAAAGGCATAGCTGAAAGCTGGTTCAACCGGACGGATACGCCAGGCGTCAGTGCCCGTCTGGCCGGCGAAAGACCAGTGCAATACGCCGGTCAGGTCGGTGATGGCATCGCCGCCGCGAAGGTAGTTGGTCGTGCTCAGACCGGGGCGCGGCCAAAAATAAGGCTTGTCGCCGCCGGTGATGGCGGCATTCTGCACGTTATTGTCATCGTCGAGGATGATCGTGCGGCGGGCGTAGTCGATCTGGTGGTCGATAAAGCCGCTCGCGTCGGGCGTGTTCTGGTCGGTGAACTGACGAGGCCGACCGCCAGCGGCGAGCACCACCTGGCCGTAACGGGCCAATTCAAAATACTCGGCCGCGGTCAACGCGGCTGGAAAAGTCACCAACATGCCCTCG
>DAIRDI010000156.1:0-7340 GCA_036796235.1 Candidatus Competibacteraceae bacterium
AGCAATTCTTCCGCACCGCGCCGCGCGACGACGAGCAGGGCCGCATGGCGGCGCAAACCATCGAGAAGCTGGGTTTCAAGAAAGTCGCCATCCTGCATGACAGCACGTCCTACGCCAAGGGTCTGGCCGACGAGGCCAACGCGTTGTTGAAGGAACAGGGCGTGGCCGTGGCGTTCTTCGACGCCCTGACCCCCGGCGAGCGCGACTACAACGCCATCCTGACCAAGCTCAGGGGCGCCGATCCCGATCTGGTGTTGTTCACCGGCTACTATCCGGAAGCTGGCCTTTTGCTGCGGCAAAAGAAAGCCATGAACTGGCCGACGCCGTTTCTCGGCGGCGACGCCACCAACAACCCCGATCTGGTGAAGATCGCGGGCCAGGAAGCCGCCGAAGGCTTCTATTTCCTCAGCCCGCCGGTGCCGCAAGACCTGGATACACCAGAGGCCAAGGCGTTCCTGGACGCCTATCAGGAAAAGTATGGTGAGTCGCCTTCCTCCATCTGGGCGGTGCTGGCCGGCGACGGGTTCCGGGTGGCGGTGGCCGGCATCGCCGGGGCCGAGTCCACCGATGGAGCCAAAATCGCCGAGTATTTGCGCGACAGTCTGGCGGACTTTCCGGGCCTGAGCGGTCCGATTTCCTTCGACGCCAAGGGTGACCGGGAAGGCGAGGTGTACCGAGTCTATCGGGTCGATGCCCAAGGCAATTTCGTGCTGCAAAAACTTTGAAGTGCTTTCCATGAGACCGGGTCGCCGCCGGTTTGGCGGCCCGAGTCGAAGGTGGACTGTTAACCAGACTTGCCAGTCGACGTGGGCCAATGATGCTGACTTACAAGGCGATGTATAAATTTGTGCAGGGTGGCGTTCATGCCGAGGTGCTGGATTTCCCCGGCGCGATGACGTGCGCCGAGGATCTCCCGGAAGCGCGCCGGCTGTTGGCCAGCGCCCTGGTGGACATGGCGGAAACCTGCCTGTTACGGGGCGAGCCCTTGCCTCGCCCCGATCCGGCTTGCACGGATTCCGAGGCGGATTTGGAAGAGCCTTTGTATCCGAAATTGTAAACTTCACCGCCGCCAGTATTTGTCGGCATTTAGGCATTCCCATCCCGCCCACCTGAATTCCAACAACCGCATGGAAGAATTTTTCCAGCAGCTCACCAACGGCCTGGCCGTGGGCGGCATTTACGCCCTGATCGCCCTGGGTTACACCATGGTGTACGGCGTGCTCAAGCTGATCAATTTTGCCCACGGCGACCTGTTCACTTATGGCGCCTATCTGGGCCTCACTCTGCTGACGTCGCTGGCGCTGACCGACCATTTGGGATTTTTCGCCGGGGTGTTGGTGCTGGTGGTGATGGTGATGGGGCTGGTGGCGATCATGGGCGCGATTCTGGAGCGGGCCGCCTATCGTCCCCTGCGCGAATCGCCCCGGCTGTCGGCGGTGGTGTCGGCGCTGGGCGCGTCTATTTTTCTGCAAAACACCCTGATGCTGCTCTACGGCGCGCGTTTTCAGGTGTATCCCGATGGGGTATTGCCCGATGCGACGCTCGATCTGTTCGGCCTGTCGATCCCGCTGATGCGGGTGCTGATCGTGTTGGCCTCGGTGGTGATGATGGTGGCCCTGTACCTGTTCATCCAGAAGACCAAAATCGGCACGGCCATCCGCGCGGCGGCCATCGATCAGGGCGCGGCGCGCTTGATGGGCATCGACGTCAATCGGGTCATCCTGGTGGTGTTTCTGCTGGGACCGGCGTTGGGCGGCGCGGCGGGGCTGATGGTCGGGCTGTACTACGGCCAGATCAATTTCACCATGGGTTGGATCTACGGCATGAAGGCGTTCACCGCCGCGATCCTCGGCGGCATCGGCAACATCCCCGGCGCGATGGTCGGCGGTTTGCTGCTGGGGGTGATCGAGGCGCTGGGCGCGGCCTATATCTCGATGGCCTGGAAGGACGCCATCGCCTTTCTGGTCCTCATCCTGATCTTGATCGTCCGCCCGACCGGCCTGCTCGGCGAGCGGGTGGCGGACAAGGTTTGAGGAAGGGAAAGGGGAAAGATGAAAGGGGCAAAACTCCAGGAGTGGTTGGGGGCGACTCACGTTCGGTGGAGCATCGCGGGCTTGGCGGCGACGCTGCTGGCGGTCGCGCCGCTGTTTCTCAACGCCTATTGGGTGGACGTGCTCAATAGCGTCGGTTTGTACGCGCTGCTGGCTTTGAGCCTCAATCTGATTCTGGGCGAGGCCGGGCTGTTCAACATGGGCCACGCCGCGTTTTATGCGATGGGCGCCTACACCGCCGCCATTCTCAATACCCGCTATCAGATTCCGATTCTGTGGACGCTGCCGTTGAGCGGGCTGGTCGCCGGACTGTTCGCGCTGGCGGTGGCGCGGCCGGTGGTGCATCTGCGCGGTGATTATCTGTTGATCGTCACCATCGGGATCGGCGAGATCGTCCGCATCGCGCTGGTCAACGACGTGTTCGGGATCACCGGCGGCGCCAACGGCATTTTCGGGATCAGTCGGCCAAATCTGTTCGGGTTCGTCATTCGCCGGCCGGAGGAGTTTTTCTACCTGATCTGGGGCTTCGTGGCCCTGACCGTGATTCTGTTCGCGGGCCTGCGCCAGTCGCGGTTCGGGCGGGCGCTCAATTACCTGCGCGAGGACGAGGTGGCGGCGGAGGGCAGCGGCATCAATACCGCCTACTACAAGCTGGCCGCGTTCGGGCTGGGAGCGTTCTGGGCCGGGATGGCCGGCACGCTGTTCGCCGCCAAGATGACCATCATTTCGCCGGCGTCGTTCAGTTTCTGGGAATCGGTGATCTTGTTCATGATCGTCATTCTCGGCGGTGCCGGCAATATGGCCGGAGTGCTGCTGGCGGCGTTTCTGGTGATCGGTCTGCCGGAGCTGTTCCGGGAGTTTTCCAGCGCGCGGATGCTGGTGTTTGGCCTGGTGATGGTGCTGATGATGGTGTTCCGTCCGCAGGGGTTGCTGCCGGCGCGGGAACGGCGGTTCGCGCTGGTGGGGCGTCAGGGTAATTCTTGAATATTCAATTTTATGATTCTATGATTTTCTTTTAATCGCTTAATTTTAGTGGAACGCTTGATGGAAAGAGTGGAAAGAATCAATGCTACCCAGGCGACGCGGCAATTTTCCGACCTTCTCAACCGGGTGTTTTATCAAGGCGCCAGTTTTGAAGTGGAGCGCGGCAACAAGGTCATTGCCAGACTGGGACCCGTATCCGCGCCCCGGTCGATCGCGGTCCGGGACCTCAATCGGCTGTTCGCGGAATTGCCCAAATTGCACGAAGATGCTGAGTCCTTCGCCCGGGATTTGGACACGATCCGCAAGGCGGCGTTGTCGGGACCCGATCCGTGGGCTTAGTGTTGGATACCGGCGTTTTTATTCGCGCCGAACGAAGCGGGGCGGTGGATTTTTCGCCTTGGGCCGATTATGGCGATGCCTTCATCAGCGCCATCACGGTGTCGGAATTGCTGGTTGGCGTGCATCGCGCCGACAGCGACACGAGGCGCGCGCGCCGTTCAGCGTTTGTCGAGGCCATCCTGGCGCGCTTGCCGGTGCTGGATTTCACGACGGAAACGGCGCGCGTTCATGCCGGTCTTTTCGCCACCTTGAGCCAGCAAGGCCGGATGATCGGAGCGCATGACCTGATCATCGCGGCGACCGCATTGAGCCATGGCTGCGCGGTGTTCACCACCAACGCCGTCGAATTCGCGCGAGTGCCTGGTCTGGAGGTGCTTGCGCCGCCGCTCGCCCCATCCACGCTCGATCCGCCCGCTCCACTTTCCTGAAGGACCGCGAGCCAAACGGACCGGTCTGGTAAGCGACAATGGCACGGATTTTCATGAGTAACTCTTGTAGAACGCCTCCGCAGTGAACTTCACGAACTCTTCGGTCTTCTCCGGACTGCGAGCAATCACCTGCCAGGGCTCCAGCCGCGCGATTTCCGTCTGAAGGTCCTTGGCGGTCCTGGCGCTGCAACCCAGAATGTCCTGTACCGACCCGGCGGCCACGCCATCACATTGGAAGATGTAGGCGAACTCCAGCAACTCCTGGAAGTTGAAGAACTTCTGCTGGTAATCGTTGGGCGACTGGCTGGCGAAGAACACCACGAAACCTTTTGATCGCCCCTCGCGAATGATCCGCTGCAAGAAAATGTTCTTCTGGCCGAGATAGTTGTGCGCCTCATCGATCACCAGGATGGACCGGATGGTCCGTCGACCCTCGGTCACCGGGCTATCGGGCAGGGTGGCCATTTCCTTGTACAGCCGCTCGATGACGAGATACGCCACAAGTTCCTTCAGGACGGGCATGGCGTGCAGGTCGATCAACATCGTGCGGTTCGACACCCGGTCCATGGGCGCGCCTTCGCTGCCATGACGCCAGAACAGCTCGAAATCGGACAGATCCCGCAACACCTCGATGAGGCTGTCGTCTTTCTTGCCGTCGGCCTCATAGGCGAGTGTCGCCAGTTCGAGCACATCCGGAAAGTCCGGGTATGGAGTAGCCGATCCGGCCCGCTTGGCATAGGCCGCCCGGATAGCCTCCGTCAGCGCACCTTTCTGAACGACACCGAGCTTGCTGTTGATCGACGCAAAGCTTTCGGCCTTTTCGCGTGCCGAGACATTGATCGTCTGCTCGTCATACGCGGGCAGGATGAAGGGATTGATGGGCAGGCTCTGCCCGCCTTGCAACAAGCGGAAAGGCTGCACCCGCGCCAGTTCCAGAAACCGCGCGTTGTCGACCACGTCGCCCTTGTAGTCGAAATAGATGAAGTTCGTCTGATAGTTGGACTGGGCGCGGATATCCGTCAGAAGCTTCAGCAGGAACTGCGTCTTGCCGACGCCGGGCTTGCCCATGATGGCCAGGTGCGAGTTGGCGTGCCTGGCCGTGTTGTTCAGCTCCATGACCAACTCGTTGCGCTGCAACAAGGTGCGGCCAATGAAGATGTCGAGCCCAGCGCCGAGTTGTTCGCGCCGACCGGCGAACTCGACCTCGTCGACGAGGCTTCGAATCAGCGCCTCGCCGCTGCGCCCGCTCTCCTGGAAAATCCGGGCCAAGAGCGCGGCGCCGCTGTCGATATGGTTCTTGATGACGGAGCGGTTGGAGAAGAACTCGTCCTCGCTGAAATCCCGCTTGCCGTAGGTGTATGCGATCAGCGAGCGGATGAAGGCTTCGTCTTCACCGATGAAGGTCGGCCGCTTCATCTCGCCGCCGCTGAAGCTGGTGCTGGGCGCGACGCCCGCGCCTTCCTTGACCAGCGACAGGGTGAAAGCGATGCGCGCCAGCGTGACTTTTTCCAGTTTGGTCTCGAAGCGCAGCGCGCTCAACACCTCATCGGCGTCGCTCGACGTATAGAGCCGGTCAGCCATGACCTTTCTCCCAGAAATAGCCCTGCCGCACGGTGGTCAATTCCTGCCGCTGGTCGAATTCCAGACTCGCCGCGCCACTCAGGCGTGGCTTGAGGGATCGGTAGTAGTTGCTGTCGACCTCGGTGTCAGTCGAGAGAATGATCACCTGTTCGCCGGCGTTGGGAAAATAGTTGTTCACGATGTTGTCCCGGTGCGTGCTGTCGAGTCGCGAGAGCGGCGTATCGATGATGATCGGCAGCTTCAGCTCGCTGGTTTGCGCCAGTCCCCACAGCAGCGACACGGCGAACACCTCCTTTTCCCCCGCCGAGAGCGCCGACTTGCGGATCTCGTGCCCGTTGCGGTCCGTGATCTTGATCTCGTAGGTCTTGTCGTCGATGGTGATGTCCTTGATCAACCCGCTGCGGCTGGAAAGCAGCCGGTACATCTCGAAGGTCTTCTCCTGAAGCAGATGCACCTTGCTCTTGCGCAGACGCACGACGAACTGATTCAGAATACTGGCAATGTTGTCGCACTCATTGATGAAGTCGGCCTTCTCCTTCGAGACATGGTGCTTTTCATAGAGCTTCTCGATCTCCAGTTCGATATCGCGGATGCGCTTGTCGAGCCCGAGACTATCCTCCTCAACCAGCCGTAACTGCTCGGTCTTGCGTCCAATCTGGGTCGAGCAGCCTTCCATCGTGCTCTGTAGCTCATCGAACAGGTCCCGCTCGGTCGGCGTCAGAACACCGACCTGGCTCATGCCTTCGAGCTGCTGGATCTGCGCTTTCAGGCCGCTTGCCTCGTCGAGCAACGGCTTGATCATGAACAAATCGCTGTTCTCCAGCGACTCCATGCGGTTCAAGACCCGTGCCGCCTCACGGTCGGACAGATCCAGGATCTTGACGACATCCGCCGCCGAATCGCCTTCCTTGAGCAGCCGGTAGATGCGTCGCTCCAGCTCGGTCATCCGCTCGGCCGAGAGCGTTTCGGTGAAGATCGGCTCCGGCTCCTCGACCACGCGCACGATGCGCTTGGCCAAATCGGCCGCATGCTCGCGGATCGCCTCGCCGCTGGCTGATTCCCGTTCCGTTTCGATTTGACGCCGGATGCCCTCGAACAGCTTGCCCGCAAGGCTGAAGGGCAGCGCCTTTTCGGAGAGCGCGCGAATCTCGCTTTCCACCTGCGCCAGCCGATTGGCGGCAAATACGCGCTTCTTCTCCTGCTCACGCAGTGCCTCGCGCGACTCCGGAGCAACTTGGAAGGCCGCTTCGAAACGCTTCTTGGCCTCGTCCAACTGCGCCTTGAAGCCGTCCAACTCCACCTTCAAGTCGTCGCGCTCCTTGTGCTTGCGCGCCAGCTTGCTTTTCTCGCGCTTCAGCTCGCTCTGTTTGAAATCCAGATCCTCGTCGGAGATCTCGACAAAGCCTTCGCGCTCTTTTTGCTTGATATAGAGGATGTCGCTGGCCAGACGGTTGATGTACTGGATGCCCAGCGCCGCCTCCAGCGAGGTCTTCAGGCGCACCTCGGAATGGTCATCCGCCGCGATCTCCTGGATCTTCTCGCCGTCGAAGAAGAAGAACTGGGTGATACCCGGCGGGATCGCCGCGCGGATGAAATCCTGCCACAACTCCTGGTTCTGCACCGACACCCGCTTGCCGTCGCGCACCACCACCAGCCGCTCGGTCAGGTCGCGCGGGCGCGGCTCGCTGACGGCGCCCGCCGTCCAGGCGCGTTTGACCACCAGCTCCGCGCCGTCATCCATCTCCATGACCAGCTCGAAGGCCACATTGGCGTTGCCCTTGGCCTTCTCGCGCCGGTTGATGTTGCGATGGATGTCCTCCGCCTTGCCGCCGTAGAGGCAGTAAGTCACCGCCTCCATGATCGAGGTCTTGCCCGCCCCGTTCATTCCCCCGATCAGGAAGATGCTGCGACCGTCCCCGCCCACCGGAAACTCAATCTCGGTCGGGAACTGGAAGGA
>DAIRDI010000157.1:0-7318 GCA_036796235.1 Candidatus Competibacteraceae bacterium
CATGGCCACGGCGGGCAGCACCTTGCCCTCCAGGAATTCCAGGAACGCGCCGCCGGCGGTGGAGATGTAGGACACCTTGTCGTAGATGCCGTACTTCTGGATCGCGGCGATGGTATCGCCGCCGCCGGCCAGGGTGAAGGCGTTGGTCTTCGCAATCGCCATGGCGACCGTTTTGGTGCCCTCGCCGAACTGATCGAACTCAAACACGCCGACCGGACCGTTCCAGACCACGGTGCCGGCCTTCATGATGATGTCGGCCAGTTCCTGGGCGCTCTTCGGGCCGATGTCGAAGATCATGTCATCATCACTGACCGCGCCGGCGTCCTTCTGCACCGCCGGCTCGGCGGCGTCGAATTTCTTGCCGCAGACCACGTCGACCGCGATCGGAATCGTGGCGCTACGCGCGGTCATTTTCTCGATGAGCGCCTGGGCGGTGGGCACCAGATCATGCTCGCACAGCGACTTGCCGACATTCCTGCCGACCGCCTTGAGGAAGGTGTTGGCGATACCGCCGCCGACCACCAACTGATCGACCTTCTCGGACAGGCTTTCCAGCACGGTCAATTTGGTCGAGACCTTGGAGCCGCCGACGATGGCGACCATCGGCCGGGCCGGCTTGGCCAACGCTTTGGTCAGCGCGTCGAGTTCCTCGGTCAGCAGGATGCCGGCGCAGGCCACCGGCGCGAACTTGGCGACGCCGTGCGTGGAGGCTTCGGCGCGATGCGCGGTGCCGAAGGCGTCCATGACGAAGATGTCGCACAGCGCGGCGTATTTCTTCGCCGTCTCTTCGACATTCTTTTTTTCGCCTTTGTTGACGCGGCAGTTCTCCAGCAGCACCACTTCCCCGTTGGCCACGTCAAAGCCGCCGTTCACCCAGTCGCGGATCACCCGCACCGGCTTGCCCAGTTTGGCCGACATCACGTCGGCCACTGGCTGGAGTGAGTCCTCCTCGGAAAATTGGCCCTCGGTGGGACGGCCCAGGTGGGAGGTCACCATCACCTTGGCCCCGGCCTTCATCGCGTGCTCGATGGTGGGCATTGAGGCGGTGATGCGGGCGTCGGAAGTCACTTTGCCGTCCTTGACGGGCACGTTCAGGTCGGCGCGGATAAACACTCGCTTGCCGGCGAGGTCGAGTTCGGTCATACGCTTGAAATTCATGATCTTTCATTCCTCCAAGTAAAACCCCCGTCCGGCTTGGCGCGGGGCCAGGACGGCGGGGGCAAATGGTTTCAGCTCAGCAAGGAATCGCCACTCGGTGGCGACCGCTTACTTGGCCATGACGCGGACCATATCCAGAACTTTGCAGGAGTAGCCCCACTCATTGTCGTACCAGGCCACGACCTTGACGAAAGTGTCGTCCAGGGCGATGCCGGCGTCGGCGTCAAAGGTGGAGGTGCAGCTCTCGCCCCGGAAATCGGTGGCGACCACTTTGTCCTCGGTATAGCCCAACACGCCCTTCATCGGCCCTTCGGAGGCGGCCTTCATCGCGGCGCAGATTTCCTTATAGGTCGCGGGCTTGTTCAGTTCCACGGTCAGGTCGACCACCGATACATCGGAGGTGGGGACGCGGAAGGCCATGCCGGTGAGCTTCTTGTTCAGCTCGGGGATGACCACGCCCACCGCCTTGGCGGCGCCGGTCGAGGAGGGGATGATGTTTTCGAGGATGCCGCGCCCGCCGCGCCAATCCTTGTTGGAAGGGCCATCGACGGTCTTCTGGGTGGCGGTGGCGGCGTGGACGGTGGTCATCAGGCCCCGCTTGATGCCCCAGGTGTCGTTCAACACCTTGGCGACCGGCGCCAGGCAGTTGGTGGTGCAGGAAGCGTTGGAGATGATGGTCTGACCGGCGTAGGTCTTGTCGTTCACGCCGAACACGAACATCGGGGTGTCATCCTTGCTGGGCGCGCTCTGGATGACCTTCTTGGCGCCGGCGGTGATGTGCTTCTGGCAGGTGTCCTTGGTCAGGAACAGGCCGGTGGACTCGACGACGATGTCGGCGCCGACTTCGTTCCACTTCAACTCAGCGGGATCCTTGACGGCGGTCAAGCGAATCTTCTTGCCGTTCACCACCAGGGTGTTGCCATCGACGGAGACTTCGCCCTTGAAGCGGCCATGCACCGAGTCGTACATCAGCATATAGGCCAGATAGTCGGGTTCGAGCAGGTCGTTGATGCCGACGATCTCGATGTCCGGGAAGTCCTTCACCGCGGCGCGAAACACCATGCGGCCGATGCGGCCAAACCCGTTAATGCCAACTTTGATAGCCATGCTTTTCTCCATTCAGAGTGGTTTTCATCAAAAGACAGGCGGGCGCCATCGCCCACCCCATACGCATAAGTGTAGACCGGATTCATGAAAAAACCGTATCGCTTAGAACAGCGCTTCCACGGCGGCAACGACGCGTTCGGTGGTGAAGCCGAAGTGCTGGAAGATGATTTCCGGCGGGCCGCACTCGCCGAAGCGGTCGATACCGATCACCATGCCTTGTGGACCCGCGTACTTATACCAGGGCGCGGTTACACCGGCTTCGACCACGACCCGCCGGGTCACCGCCGCCGGCAGCACCGACTCGCGCCAGGCCGCATCCTGGGAGTCGAACACGTCCACCGAGGGCATGGAGACCACGCGCACCCGGCGGCCCTGGCCGTTCAACTGTCTGGCTGCCTCGACCGCCAACTGGACTTCGGAGCCGGTGGCGATGATGATCGCTTCCGGATCGCTTCCGCAATCCAGCAATACGTAACCCCCCATGGCGATGGCGCGCACCTGTTCCGGCGTGCGCTCCTGATGCGGCAGTTTCTGGCGGGTGTAAATCAGCGCGGTCGGACCCTTGGTCCGCTCCAGCGCCGCCTTCCAGGCGACGGCGGTTTCCGCCGTGTCGCAAGTCCGCCAGACCGACAGGTCTGGAATGATCCGCAGGCTGGCGACATGTTCGACCGGCTGGTGGGTCGGACCATCGCCGCCGACTCCGATGGAGTCGTGGGTGAGCACGAAAATACAGCGCAGCTTCATGAGCGCCGACATGCGGATGGCGCTGCGGCCGTAATCGGCGAACATCAGGAAGGTGCCGCCGAAGGGCACGTAGCCGCCGTGCAGCGCCAGTCCGTTCATGATGGCGTACATGGCGAATTCCCGCGCGCCGTAGTAGATCAGATTGCCATCCGGGTGCGCGAAATCGACCGGCCGACAACCCACCCACGGAATGCCGGTGGATTCGGTGAGATCGGCGGAACCGCCGACCAGACTGGGAAAATGCGGGCTGAAGGCTTCCAGCGCCCGTTGCGACGCCACGCGGGTCGCGATGTCCTCGCGCCGCGCCTGGGTGGCGTGAATGAAATTCCAGGCCAGCTCTTCCCAATCCTCGGGAAAGCCGCAGGCCAGCCGCCGGTCGAGTTCCGCCGCCGCATCCGCATACTCGGCTCGATAGCGGGCGAACAAGTCGTTCCATTCGGCCTCCCAGTCCGCACCCTTGGCGCGGGCGTCGAAAGCGCGGTAGATCTCGGGGGGGATGACGAATGGCTCGTGCCGCCAGCCGATATTCTCACGGGTCGCGGCGACTTCCGCCGCGCCCAACGGCGCGCCGTGGGACTTCTCGCTGCCGCCCTTACCGGGCGAACCCCAGGCGATGGTGGTCTTGCAGCAGATCAGAGTCGGACGGTCGGTTCGGGTTCGCGCTTGAACGATGGCCTGATGGACCGCTTCGGCGTCGTGGCCGTCGACATTCGGAATCACCCGCCAGCCCAGCCCCTCGAACCGCTTGGCGATATCCTCGTTGAACCAGCCCCGCACTGGGCCATCGATCGAGATGCCGTTGTCGTCGTACAGACAAATCAGCTTGCCCAGTCCCCAGGAGCCGGCCAGCGAACAGGCTTCGGAGGAGAGGCCCTCCATCAGGCAGCCGTCGCCGAGCATGACGTAGGTGTAATGATCGATGATCGGAAAGCCGGGACGGTTGAAGCGGGTGGCCAGCGCTCGTTCGGCCAGGGCCATGCCGACGCCGTTGGCCAGGCCCTGGCCCAGCGGGCCAGTGGTGGTTTCCACGCCGGGGGTGAGACCGTACTCGGGATGGCCCGGCGTGCGCGAACCCAGTTGCCGGAAATTGCGCAGGTCGTCGAGGGTCAGGTCGTAACCGCTCAGGTGCAGCAGGGAATACAGCAACATCGAACCGTGGCCGTTGGACAGAATCAGCCGGTCACGGTTTAGCCATTGGGGATTGGCGGGATTGTGGCGCAGGAAATCGTTCCACAAGACCTCGCCGAAGTCGGCCATTCCCATCGGCGCGCCGGGATGGCCGGACTCGGCTCGTTGCACGGCGTCCATGCTGAGGGCGCGGATGGCGTTGGCCAGTTCCCGGCGCATGGGGGTGACGATTTCCCGAAGGGGGGGGCCGGAAACGGCCAGCGGCACGGGGATCGCGTCTGCTATTGGACGGGCGGCTAGTTCGCTACGCAAGGGCATCAACATCTCTCTCCTACAGGCTCGACGACAACGGAAAACCAGGGAAACAACCGGACGGAACACGGCGACCATCCCGAGGGGATGCACCACCGCCCGGCCACGCGCGTCGCTCTTGCTGGGACGTTCACCGGAGAGATCACGAGGGATGTCCGGTCGCGCCAAAACCCCCTTTGGGAATCGGTTCGGCCGAAAAATGGCGGCGATTATAGGAAAAATTCCAGAGCGCGCCAATCAATTATTACGGCGGATGCCTGGCTTGACGCCGGTTCTTCCGGGCGCCCCGCCGCGGATTTGCGCGGGGGCGTTTTTACCCCGCTTCCGTGCCATAATGACACGCCGCGCCAAATCCCGCTTGCAAAGAAGAAGAACGCTCTTGCCCAACGAACCGCGCATTCCGCCCGCCGCCCCGCGCTGGTCTTCCCGGCCTCGGCCACGCGCTTATCCGGCTGGTCTGGCCGATTGGTTGTTTGACGCCGGCTCGTTGACCCGACGCTTGCGGCGCGCTTGTCCCCACCGGTTCCAGGTGCGGGTGCTGCGCCAGGGCCGGATGCGTCCCAGTCGCGACGAAGCGCGGACCCTGACCCTGCGGCTGGATGCCTGGGCCTGGAGTCGCGAGGTGCAGTTGCTGTGCGGCGATCGGCCGTGGGTGTTCGCCCGGACCCTGATCCCGGCGGCGACCCTGAACGGCCGAGGACGCCGGTTGACCCAACTGGGTACTCGCCCCCTGGGTGAGGTGCTATTCGCCGATCCCGGCGTTTATCGCGGCCCGGTCGAGGTCGCCCGCATCGTGGCCGGCCAAGCCTTGCACCAAAGGGCTTTCACCGGGTTTGTCGAATCGCCCGAAGTCATCTGGGGCCGCCGCTCGGTGTTCCGGATCGACGGTCTTCCGCTGCTCGTTTGCGAGTTTTTCCTGCCCGACTTGCCAATATCCACCGCCGGCGACCGATCGGGACCGCCTTCGCCATGAATCGCTTTTCGCTATGAATATCGAACGTTTTGAAAACCGCCTGCGCGAATACGCGCTGCTGATGCGCTTGCACCGCCCGATTGGCATGTACCTGCTGCTATGGCCGACTCTGTGGGCGCTGTGGCTGGCGGGGAACGGCCAACCGCCGAGCGGCGTGGTGCTGGTGTTCGTGCTGGGCGTGGCGCTGATGCGCTCGGCCGGCTGCGTCATCAACGACCTGGCCGACCGTCATGTCGATCCGCACGTCGCCCGCACCCGCGACCGGCCGCTGGCCGCCGGTCGCGTCAGTCCGGGGGAAGCCATCGCTCTGGCGGTCGTCCTATGCCTGCTGGCCTTCGCCCTGGTGCTGACCCAGAATGTTTTGACCGTGCAACTGGCGTTCGTCGGGCTGGCGCTGGCGGTCAGCTATCCGTTCATGAAGCGGTTCCATTCCCTGCCCCAGGTCCATCTCGGCGCGGCCTTCGGCTGGGCGATTCCCATGGCCTACGCGGCGGTGACCGGCGAACTCCCCCTGGTTTGCTGGGTGCTGTTTCTCGGCAACGTGCTTTGGTCGGTGGTCTACGATACCCAGTACGCGATGGTGGACCGGGAAGACGACCGGCGGATCGGCGTTAAATCCACCGCGATCCTGTTCGGCGACCGGGACAAGCGCATCATCGGCTACCTGCAACTGGCACTGCTGGCCCTACTGATCGCGATCGGCCTGTTGACCGCCCGCGGCGGGTTTTATTATCTCGGTTTATTCGCGGCGGCCTGGTTCGCGCTGTATCAGCAATATCTCATTCGCGACCGGCAGCCGGAAGCATGCTTCAAGGCGTTCCTCAACAATCACGCCTTCGGACTGGCGGTGTTCTGCGGGTTGTTGCTGGATTATCTACCGGCGGGTTTGCCCTGAATTGTTTTCCCTTCGCCCGCTTGCGGGGAAGGGTGTTTCCGGCGAGGGAGAAAATCATGTTGATCGTCCAGGTGTTCGTTCGCGTCAAACCGGAGTGCGTCGAAGATTTCAAGGCCGCATCGTTGGATAACGCCCGCCACAGCATCCGGGAGCCAGGCATCGCCCGGTTCGACGTCATCCAGCAGAGCGACGACCCGACCCACTTCGTGCTGGTCGAGGTCTATCGCACGGTCGAGGCCACCGCCCAGCACAAGGAAACCGCCCACTACGCCCGCTGGCGCGATGCCGTGGCCGACATGATGGCGGAACCGCGCTCCAGCATGAAATACGTAAACCTGTTCCCCACCGATCCGGGCTGGGACTATCCGACGGGTTTTCGTGGCGAGTAGCGAGCGGGTGCGCTCAGCGAGCGGGTATTGGTGAATGCTTGCTGAGGAACTGGAACTGCCAACACCATATCTGCGGCTGACGGCGCGCGCCTGGGGACCGGCGAATGGCGTCCCGGTGCTGGCGCTGCACGGCTGGCTGGACAACGCCGCCAGTTTCGATGCCCTTGCGCCGCAACTCCCCGGAACGCGGCTGGTGGCGCTGGATCTGCCGGGGCACGGCGGTTCCGAACCGCGACCGCCGGGCATGCATTACCATTTCGTGGACTTCATCCCCGATGTGGTCGCCGCCGCCGACGCCCTCGGTTGGACCCGGTTCGCCCTGCTCGGCCACTCCCTGGGCGGCGGCATCGCCAGTTTTACCGCGGCTATCCTGCCGGAGCGGGTGACCCGGCTGGCGACGATCGAGGGTTTGGGACCACCGACCAGCAACCCGGATGAGAGTCCGTCCCATCTGCGCAAAGCCATCGTGCAGATGGACGCCCTGCCGCGCAAGCGTCCGCCGGTCTATCCGAGCCAAGAAGCCGCGATCGAGGCCCGCTGCGAGGCCGGCGGCCTGTCGTGGCGGGCGGCGGCGATCCTGGTCGGTCGCGGTCTCCAGCCGGTCGGCGCCGG
>DAIRDI010000158.1:0-7290 GCA_036796235.1 Candidatus Competibacteraceae bacterium
TGATCCTGCTGGGCGACAAGGATCAGTTGGCCTCGGTGGAAGCCGGCGCGGTGCTGGGCGAGATTTGCGCCGGCGGGGGTCGGACGTCCCCGGAATTCCGGGCGCGACTGGCGGCGCTGACCGGCGAGGCGCTGCCGCGCGGGCGGGAATCGCCGTCGCCCCTGGCCGACGCCATCGTCCTGTTGCGCCACAGTTTCCGATTCGGCGCGGCGAGCGGCATCGGCGCGCTGGCGCGGGCGGTCAACCGGGGACGGGCGGCGGAGGCGCTGGAATTGCTGGAGCGCGCGGCGCACGAGGACCTCGCCTGGCGCACCCTGGCCGATCCCGCCGAATTGCTGGAACGGTTGGCGGAACCGGTGACGGCGGGCTTCGCGCCCTACCTGCAGGCGGCGCGGGACGGAGCCGGACCCATGGAGGTCTTCGCGCGCTTCAATCAATTCCGGGTGTTGTGCGCCCTGCGGCGGGGACCGTTCGGTGTGGAGGCGTCGAACGAACTCTGCGAGGAAATCCTGCGCGGTCGGGGCCTGATCGACCCGCGTCAGGACTGGTATCTCGGGCGGCCGGTGATGATCGTGCGCAACGATTACAACCTGCGGCTGTTCAACGGCGACATCGGGATCACCCTGCCGGACCCCGCAGATCCGCAACGCATGCGGGTGTTTTTCCTGGGCAACGACGGCGCGTTGCGCGGGTTCGCCCCGGCCCGCTTGCCGGAACATGAAACCGTCTACGCGATGACGGTGCATAAGAGCCAGGGTTCGGAATTCGACCGGGTGCTGGTGGTGACGCCGAACGAACCGTCGCCGGTCTTGAGCCGGGAGCTGATTTACACGGCGCTGACTCGTGCGAAGCAACAGGCGAGTTTTTACGGAGAACCTGCGGTGTTCGCGGCGGCGGTCGAACGACGATTGCGCCGCTCGTCGGGGTTGCGGGATCGGTTGTGGGTGGAATCGCGGGTCGGGGGTGGTGGGTGATCAATGTGGGATGGGGATAAGACCGGTTGTCAGCGGTTGGCGGGCTTACGCGACCTCCTTTCGCCTGGAAATCCAACCGGTATCATCGAACAGCGCCAGCGCTTCCAGACAACGGCGGCGGTGCGCGTCGCCATGGGCGGGCGGGATGCGGATGCCTGGTAGCTGCAAACCGTACTGGCGACCCTCGTTCTCGGCCTTCAGCACCCACTGACAGAGTTGCGCCAGACGCGGTTCGACGTTGTCGATCCCCAACAGTCGCCAGTCCAGCCACAATTCCGGCCGGGCTTGGTCGGTGAAATTCTTGACCAGCAGTTGCTCGGTGCGGGTCGTGGCCTTCCAGGCGATCCGGCGCGGTGAATCGCCCCGCGCGTAGGATCGAAACCCGGCGTAATCCTCGCTGCCCGCCCCTTGTTCGCCCAAGCCGCTGCCCGGGCTGCTCGGCGTCGCCGCCGGCAACGGCCGCCGGCCGCGCGGCGCGGGGTAGACCAGGCAGCCCTGCTCGAATTCCACCCAACTCCACGACTGCAACAGGCCCAGCGGATAGCGGGTCAGCACCCGCAACCGCCCGGTCCGCAGCCAGCCGCGCCGCTGCGTGGGAATGCCCAAGGTGACCAGCGCCACGCCGTTCGCCGGCAGGTCCACGTACTGGGGCGGCTGGTCGCGCCATTGCAGGGCGATGCCGTATCGGGGTTTGGGATCGGGATTTTCCAGCCGGAACGCGAACCGGGCCTCCTGGCCGACGAACACCGGCTCGGCGCCGCCGGCGTGGATGATCAGGCCCAGCAGGTTGTCGTGCGCCTGCCACATGCTGTTGTGGGCCACGGCGACCAGCAGGAAGGTGAAGGCGAAGCCCATGCTATTGCTGTAATTGATCGACCACAGAAACAGTACGAACAGCAGCACGGCGAAAGCGTAGCCCTGGCGGGTCGGCAGAATGTAGATGCGGCGACGCTCCAGTCGAATCGGACCGCGCACCGGCTGCTGGCCGCGGGTGACCCAATCCTCGAACCGCCGCCACAGCCCGCGCATGGCAGGGGGTCAGACCGGCACCGCCACGCCGGCGCGCAGAAAGCCGACGAGATCGGCGGACGACCGTTCCAGATGGTCCTCGCCCGGATGCAGGCGATGTCCCACCACCGCCGGCAACACGATCTGCACGTCTTCCGGCAAGACATGGCCACGCCGGTGCAGCAGCGCCCAGGCGCGCGCCGCGCGCAGCAGGGCCAACCCGGCGCGCGGCGACAATCCACCGCGAAACTGGTGGGACTGGCGGGAGAACGCCAGCAGGCCCTGGAGATAATCCAGCAGCGGGGGCGCGACGTGAATTCCGGCCACCCGGGCCTGCGCCTCATGCAATTGCGCCGGGGTCATGCTCGCCGGCAAGCGCGCCAGCACCTCGCGGCGGTCCTCGCCCTCCAGCAGCAACCGTTCGGCCTGGGTATCGGGATAACCCAGTTCGATCCGCATCAGAAACCGGTCGAGTTGCGATTCCGGCAGCGGAAACGTGCCGATCTGATAGGCGGGATTCTGGGTGGCGATGACGAAGAACGGTTCCGGAAGCGGGCGGGTCTCGCCCTCGATGGTCACCTGTCCTTCCTCCATCGCTTCCAGCAGCGCGCTCTGGGTTTTGGGCGTGGCGCGGTTGATTTCGTCGGCCAGGATCAGTTGGGCGAAGATCGGGCCGGGATGAAACACGAAGGTCTCGCGCTGGCGCTCGTACACCGCCGCGCCGAGAATATCGGCCGGCAGCAGGTCACTGGTGAACTGAATGCGCTGGTATTGCAAACCCAGACAGCGGGCCAAGGCGTGGGCCAGGGTGGTCTTGCCCATCCCCGGCAAATCCTCGATCAGCAGATGACCGCGCGCCAGCAGACAGGTCACGGCCAGTCGAATGGCGCGCTCCTTGCCGAGAATGGTCGACCCGACCTGCTGGATCACCTGATCCAGGCGGTCTTCCAGAGCGGCCACCGGCTTAGGCCCGCGGGCGCAGGTCGCGCTTGAAGCGCTGGAAATTTTCCACGTACCGGGCGGCCGACAGCCGCAAGCCGTCGATTTCCTGATCGCTCAGAGTGCGGACGATCTTGCCCGGCGAGCCCTTGACCAGCGAACCGTCCGGGATGGTCTGGCCCTCGGTGATCAGGCTGTTGGCCCCGATCAGGCAGTTTTTGCCGATAGTCACCCGGTTCATGATCAGACTCTTGATGCCGATCAGGCTGTTGTCGCCGATGATGCAGCCGTGCAGCATGGCCAGGTGGCCGACGGTGACGTCGCGGCCGATGGTGAGTAGGACGCCGGGGTCGGTATGCAGGATCGCCCCGTCCTGGATGTTGGAATTCTCGCCGATGGTGATGACGTCGTTATCGCCGCGCACCACCGCGTTGAACCAGATGCTGGCGTTCTGCTCGAGCACCACCGAGCCGATGACGGTGGCGTTGTCGGCGATGAACCAATCGTCGCCGTGAAATTCGACCTTGCGGTCGCCGAGGGAATAAATCACCGGTATCTCCTGGGTTGGGTCTTGGATCAACCCACGCAGTATATAACGAGATCGATGAGTAGCCGGCGATGGGCGGGAGAAAAACGGGCGAGGGATGCGGAATCGGGATGAAAAACGCCGAACTCCAGAGGGAGTTCGGCGTAGGCTCAACTAAGGACGAACCGCCAAAAGCGGCTTTATTGCTTGTAGTAACCCACGGCGCAGACTTGATCGCCCACTTTGGTGACATAAGTCACTTTTGCGGTCGGTTCTGTTTCACCCGGACGCGGCCACATGTAATCGACCTCGGCAATCTCGCCTGCCTTGGCTGTCGCGTAAATCTCCTCGCCGAGCGCCTTGCCGGCCTTGTCTTTCAGATCCTTCAAGCTCTTGCCCAACAGCGCTTGATTGGCGCCATGCGCGGTGAACATCCCGTCGGCGCCGCCGCAGAAGACGTATAAGTCTCTATCCTTGAAACCATCCGCGCCTGCATTGAACGCGGCCAAGGCGCCGGCTTCATCCGCTTTCACCGCGGCAACGGCTTTTTCCAACATCGCCTTGGCTTCCTCGGCGGTGCCGAAGTCGGAGGCCCAGACGCCGCCGGACAATCCCATCACACAGAACGCGGCCAAGCCAGTCAGCAGTTTCTTGATCATTTATCAACCTCCTCGTGGATTATTTACTTTGGTTTTCGATCAAACATCGCTCTACGGGAAACGCGATGCCCTTCAACTGTAGATGCTACCCAGCGCGGGAACAAGGCAATAGCGTAAAAAAAATCCGACTGTTTAAGTCGCATCCTCACCTCAAGCCGATCAGACTTCCGCCAGATTTCCCTTCTCTTCCAGCCAGTTTTTCCGATCTCCCGCCCGCTTTTTCGCCAGCAACATATCCATCAGCGCCAGGGTGTCATCGCCGACGTCGAGCGTCAGTTGCACCAGCCGCCGGGTGGTGGGGTCCATGGTGGTTTCCCGCAGTTGCAGGGGATTCATCTCGCCCAGCCCCTTGAAACGGGTCACGCTGACCTTGCCTTTCTTCTTTTCAGCGGCGATCCGGTCGAGAATCCCCTGTTTTTCGGCCTCGTCCAAGGCGTAGAACACCTCCTTGCCGACATCGACCCGAAACAGCGGCGGCATGGCGACATGGACGTGGCCGGCTTCCACCAGGGGGCGGAAATGGCGCAGGAACAGCGCGCACAGCAGAGTGGCGATGTGCAGGCCGTCGGAATCGGCGTCGGCCAGGATGCAGACCTTGCCGTAGCGCAGGCCATTGAGATCCGCGGAACCGGGATCGACCCCGATGGCCACGGCGATGTCGTGAACCTCCTGCGAGGCCATCACCTCGGTGGAATCCACTTCCCAGGTATTGAGAATCTTGCCGCGCAACGGCATCACCGCCTGAAACTCGCGACTGCGGGCCTGCTTGGTGGAGCCGCCGGCCGAGTCGCCCTCGACCAGGAATAGCTCGGTCCGCGCCAGATCCTGGGCGGTGCAGTCGGCCAGTTTGCCGGGCAGCGCCGGACCGCTGGCGACCTGCTTGCGCACGACCTTGCGGCTGGCTCGCATCCGCTTCTGGGCATTGACTAATGCCAGTTGGGCGATGCGCTCGCCGGTCTCGGGGTGCTGGTTCAGCCACAGGCTCAAGGCATCCTTGACCACCCCGCCGACGAACACCGCGCATTCCCGCGAGGATAATCGCTCCTTGGTCTGACCGGAGAATTGCGGGTCCTGAAGTTTGACCGACAGGACGTAACAGCAGCCGTCCCAGACGTCCTCGGGGGCGATGCGCAGTCCGCGCGGCGTCAGGTTGCGAAACTCGCAAAACTCGCGCACCGCGTCGGTCATGCCGGCGCGCAAACCGTTGACATGGGTGCCACCCTGCGCGGTGGGAATCAGGTTGACGTAGCTCTCGGCCACCGATTCGCCGCCGTCCGGCAGCCAGGTCAGCGCCCAGTCGACCGCTTCGCGCGCGCCTTGGGCATGGCCGACGATGGGTGGATCGGGCAGCAGCGGCGTCCGGCCCAGCGCTTCCTGGAGATAGTCGGTGAAGCCGTCTTCGTAATGCCAGGTGATCTGTTCGCCGCTGGCTTCGTCGGTAAACTGGACCTTCAAGCCCGGACACAGCACGGCCTTGGCGCGCAGCACGTGCTTGAGCCGCGGCACGGAGAATTTGGGCGAATCGAAATAGCGCGGGTCCGGCCAGAACCGCACCGTGGTGCCCGTCGCGCGCCGGGGCGCCGTGCCGACCTCTTCCAGCTCCGACACCTTGTCGCCCCCGGCGAAGGCCATGTGGTATTCCTTACCGCCGCGTCTGACCCAGATTTCGAGATGGCTGGACAGCGCGTTGACCACCGACACCCCCACGCCGTGCAAGCCGCCGGCGAACTGGTAGTTGCGGTCGGAGAACTTGCCCCCGGCGTGCAGGCGGGTCAGGATCAGCTCGACGCCGGGAATTTTCTCCTCGGGGTGCAGATCGACCGGCATGCCGCGCCCGTCGTCCGCGACCGCCAGCGAACCGTCGGCGTACAGCATGACGGTGATCGTGGTGGCATGACCGGCGATCGCCTCGTCCACGCTGTTGTCGATGACTTCCTGCGCCAGGTGGTTGGGACGGGTGGTGTCGGTGTACATGCCCGGGCGCTTGCGCACCGGGTCCAGGCCGCTGAGGACTTCTATCGCGGAGGCGTCGTAGGCAGTGTTCATCGTGGCGTTCGGATCGGGGGAACTCGGGCGCGTACTTTAATACAGCCGGGGGCTTGTGGCTTGAAGATCGCGGAGAGCTTATTTTTTATTATAACCAAATAATTTTTTATTACTTTTTATTTGAAAATTCTCCCGTAAACTAGCTTCTATAACCAAGCAAAATACTCGGGTATTCGGCGAGTCCGCCCGTGGCCCGCAGACTAAAATCTAACGACGGCAGGATCGAGTTCCATGAAGGCCAGCGACAAGTACACTGTGGAAACCATTACCGAAATCCGGACCTGGGCCCCCAATCTGTTCTCCTTCAAGACCACCCGCAGCCAGTCCTACCGCTTCATCGCCGGACAATTCGCGCGCTTGGGCGTCGAGGATGACGCCGGCGAACTGGTATGGCGGGCCTATTCGATCTGTTCGGCGCCCTACGATGACTGTCTGGAGTTCTACTCCATCGTTGTTCCCGACGGCGCCTTCACTTCGCGGCTGTCGCGACTGAAGATCGGCGACCCGGTCTTGGTGGAGAAAAAGAACTACGGTTATCTCACCACCGACCGTTTCGAATGCGGCAAGGATCTGTGGCTCTTGTCCACTGGCACCGGGCTGGCGCCGTTCCTGTCGATTTTGCAGGAGTTCGAGCCTTGGGAACAGTACGAAAATATCGTGCTGGTTCACAGCGTCCGCTACCGGCACGAACTGGCCTACGAGGAGTTCATCCACGCCTTCCAGGAAAACGAGCTGTTCGCCGAATACGCCCACAAGCTGAAATATGTCCAGGTCGTGACCCGCGAACAGATCGAGCGGTCTGCGCTTAACGACCGGATCACTCATCTGCTGAGCAACGGGGAACTGGAAGCGCATGTCGGGCTGCCGATCGACCGGGAACGCTCCCGGGTCATGATCTGCGGCAACCCCGACATGGTGCAGGAAACCCGGCAACTGCTCGCCGAACGCGGTCTGACTCTGAGCCAGCGCGGCAAGCCGGGCAATCTGGCGGTGGAGAATTATTGGTAAGAGCGCGCCGGCGTGGGGCCGGTCCAGATAACGCACCGCCTGAAAAGACAAGGGGTTAGGCGAAAGCCTAACCCCTTGTTCTAACTGGTGGGCCGTGTGCGGTTCGAACGCACGACCAACAGATTAAAAG
>DAIRDI010000159.1:0-7252 GCA_036796235.1 Candidatus Competibacteraceae bacterium
TTGGAGACTGGCGCGGCGGAACCGCCCGAACCGCTAAAAATCGGATTCGGTGATCGCACTGGACCGCCGGCACAGTTCGCGACCGTAATCGGTCCACAGACCCTGACCCCAGTAGCGGTAGCAACTGGTTTGCGAACTCATTAGATAAAACAATGCCTTGCGGTAGCGGGGATCGCTAGAAGGAACCTTGGGCTTCAAAACCTTTTCATAGAACAGCGAACTGGCTTTCTCCATCGGCCCGAGCACGTTGTCGTAACCCCGCACCCAGGAAATATCGTTGGTCCAACTGCCGCCATCCATGTGGAACCGACCGTCTTCCTGCTTCAATTCGGCAATCACCTTTTCCAGCTTCTCCGACCCGGCGCCCGGCTGGAAGCGATCCCAGATCCGTTTCTGGAACGACGGTTGGAGAGCCGGCAGGTCGGCCTCCTTGATCCCCGAGGCGAACAGGTGCTCCAGATATTCGGTGCCGTTCATCATCGGCACGTCCGAATTCGAGGCCTCGTTCACTGTATCGAAGAACTTGCCGGGGAACTCGTTCATCATCACCCCGCCGTTCTCACCATCGGCGATCTGGGTCACCAGCGGCGGCACGGATTTCCCGGCCAATTCCCAGCGCGACAGACTCTTAGCCTCGTAGTAGGGCTGCATCTGCGCTACCAGCTTGGTGTCGCTGCCCTGAGTCTTGATGAGGGCGATGATGCTGACGGTCTCGCCTTGGGAATTAGTGCAGACCAGCCGGTGCGGCAGGTGTTTTTTCTCCGGCCCCGAGCCGTTTTCCGGTTGCTCCACGGTGTGTTCCTGCACCAGCAACCATTGAAAACCGCAATCCACCAAGGTCTTCACATACTCATAGGCGAGATCGGGATGGTTGGGCAGGGCCATTTCCGAGGGTGAGAAACCGCGCACTCGCGCCAGCGCCTCCAACCCGAAGATGGCGGCGAAATGGTGTTGCCACGCCTTGACGTGCAAGCGGAAATCCTGAACCGGGGTCGAGGGCGCCACCGCGTGCCCCCACGGACAGCCCAGCCATTCCACCCCACGCCGATAACGCGGATTGCAGGTCGCGTTGCCGAGCGCGTCGAACACATCGTTCAGGCCCATGGCGCGCATCCCGTGGAAAAGGGTGCCGGAGTATTCCAGCATCACCCGGGGTTCCTTGCCCTCATCGATCAATTGGGGAACGAATTCGCCGATGCGCTTATAGCACCAGTGAAACACTGGCGCGTTGTAGTTATCACCGATCCCCTGATTGTCCATCATATACTTGAGGTTGCTGATGACTTCCGCAGTCGATAAATCACCGCCGCCAGCCGGAATCAGCGGCTGGTGCATGTGTAGGGCGATGGCGCAGGCGGCCCTAATCCGCCCGAAATCGACGCGGCTTTCTGGCAAAAACACCGGCTGGCCCCGGCTGGCGCGCAGGGTCTCTTCCACGAGCGGCTCCGAACCGCAGATATTCGGCAGACCGTCAACATATTCTGGAAGCTGGCTCATGCGTGACATTCTCCTAAGCGAGGGCTGGGTTAAACAGGAATGCGGTCGCCGGCCGGCTCGACGCCAAACCCACTGTGCGGGAGGGGCGATCGCCGGGTAGGCGATGCACCCCACATCACTTGCAGCGAATATGCTCGTAGATGTTCAAGTAATCCTGGCCGGGCCGGCACCACGAATAATCGTAGCTCATGGCGTGGATCATCAGGCGACGAAAATCGTCCGGATAGGCATACCATAACGCGATGGCGCGGTGTATGGCCGATTCGATGCCCGCATGGTCGGCGCTCTGGAAGACGTAGCCGTTGCGTTCCTCGAACGGCTTGTGGGAATAGTCCTTGTCGAACACGGTATCCTTGAGACCACCGACCTCGCGCACGATCGGCACTGTGCCGTACTTCAGGGCGATCATCTGGGTCAGGCCGCAGGGCTCGAACAGACTGGGCATGATGATCATGTCCGCGCCGGCATAGATCAGGTGCGACAATTCCTCGTTGAACCCCAGTTCCAAATGGCAGTCCGGACTGTCGTTGAGATGCCGCTTGAGATTCCAGAAGTGATGGTTGATGGCCGGCTCTGGGCTGGAGCCGAGCAGCACGAACTGGGCGTTGTTGCGCAAGGCGTAGAAGATGGCGTGATGGATCAGGTCGACGCCTTTCTGGCTGTCCAGGCGGCCGACATAGGCAATGATCGGCTTGAAATCCTTGCTCAGCCACAGCCGATCGCGCAGCGCATCCTTGTTGGGGTACTTGTCGTCCAAGGTCTCGATACCGTAGCGACTGGGGATATGGGGATCGACCTCCGGGTTCCACACATCGTAGTCGATGCCGTTCAACACCCCGCCGAACTTGCTGTGATGCACGTTCAGGGTGTGGCTCAACCCGCCGCCCTGGTCGGTGAAACGGGCTTCATGGGAGTGAGTCGGCGACACGGTCGTCACGAAATTCGAATAGACGACCCCACCTTTCATCAGATTGACGGCGCTGTGGTTGAAATTGTCACGCAACCGGTCGTAATTGAAATAGTGAGCAATATTGGTCAGGCCGGTGGCCCACAGCGCATATTCGCCAGTCAGCCCCTGATGCTTGAAGTTGTGAATGGTGTAGCAGACCCGCTGCCAGTGCATCCCGCCGTGCGCGTACTGCTCGAACAGCAGCACCGGCACCAAACCGGTCTGCCAGTCGTGGCAGTGAATGATATCGGGCCGGCGGTTGTCCTTGAGCATAAACTCCAGCGCCGCCTTGCTGAAAAACGCAAAGCGGCTGACGTCGTCCGAGAAACCATAGAAATGGCCGCGGTTGAAGAAATTGTCCTGGGAATGGGGCTCGATGAAGAAGCATTTGCGGCCGTGGACAAACCCGAACCACACCGAGCAATGAATGGCGCCGTTGTACCAGGGGACCCATAGATCTTTCATGCTGACTTGCAGGCCCCAGACTTGGTCGTAGCGCATGCAGTCGTACTTCGGCAGGATGATATGAACCTCGTTGCCGCGGATTTCCAGTTCCCGGGTCAAGCCAAAGACCACGTCCGCCAATCCGCCCACTTTCGCCACGGGCGCGCATTCAGAAGCAATTTGCACGATGTACATGAGTTCCGTCCTTTTATTTTATCTCGGGTTCCGGGTCCCCAGCGCGGCTGATCCCCTGACGATTCAGCGAGGTCTGGCCGCGCCGGCGCGCCTCCACGCAGCATTAGTGCGGTAAATGATCTCGGCTGGCGACCATGACGAAGGCTTGACCCGGCCGCAGATCGTAGGAAAACGGTCGGGGAACATATTCCAGGGCATATTCAGGCGATACATCCTGCAACGGGGCACCGGCCTGAATGTAGTTGCCCAGGTTTTCGGCATAGAAGTACTGGTGATTCCAGGGATCCTTGTTCAGGATGATCAGGGCTTCTTCCTGAGTTCGGGTCGAGGCTTTCCACAGTAACAGAATATTGGGGTTCTGGTAGGGCAGGACGCTGGTCGGACATTCTTCCCGGAAGATCGCGTACTGGCTCTTGACAGCGTTGACGGCGGTGATGAACTCGCACAAATCGACGTTCGGTTGCTCCCAATCGCTAGGCCGGGTGTTCACTACGTGCAAGCGGCGGCGAAACCCATACTCGAAGCCGATCGGGATCATCACCCCAGCGGAGAACAGCGCGGAAAATAGATAGCGCTGCTTCATCGCCGCTACGTTGCCGTTCAATTCCTGAAAGAGACGCTCGGTATCGTGGCTTTCAGGGAAACTAATGGACGGAGCAATTTCGCGCACTAACTGATATTGCTCCAGCAACCAAGAGCCGTGGAAATCCCACCACTTGGAACTGTTGAACACGTAATCAAAGCCCGCCTGCGCGGTCTGCTTGGTCTGATCGGCGGTGCAACCGAGGGTTTCGGCGGTAAACAGGGTATCGGGGTATTTTTGCCGGATCTCCCGGATCAACCGCCCCCAGATCCGACCGGGAATCTGGTAAGCGGCGTCGCAGCGGAAGCCCTTGAAGCCCAAATCCAGCAAATACTCAACAATTTTATAGCAATAACGATACAGACCTTCCTGATCGGACGTATGCGGGTGGTTGAACTGAACCAGATCGCCCCACACCACTTTGTGGCCGTCCTCCATGCAGAACGGATGGGCGATGTTCCCGTTTTCCTGGACGAACCATTCCGGGTGCTGGCGGGTTAGTTCGGAATCGAAGGCGCAGTGGTTGATCACCAAATCCACCATCACCTTGAGGCCGAGTTGCTCGGCGGCGGTCAGCGCCGCCTTGATTTGCTGTTCGGGGGAGAGTTTGGATTCCGGATCCACCAGCAGCGGGTTCAATTGGAAGTAGTCGACGATGGAGTACAGGCTACCTGAGTAACCCGGTTTCTGGACGGGATTGACGAAAATCCAATCGAAACCCATGTCGGCCGCCCGTTTGAAATGAGGTTCCCAATCCCCGAACGGACCGGCTAACAAGGGAAAGAGGTTGTAGATGAGCATCGGCGACTCCCTAGGAATTCTTCGTTTTAAGGTCTCGGGCGCGACGGCGCGACCGGGTAGACCGAGTTGGCTTGGATACGACGTAGTTTGTGAAATCGTATCACACCCCACCGTTCGCTACAGCAGTACCACCACCCTCCCCCGAATGGAGGAGGGTCTACGCTGCCGCCCGGCAGAGGTCTACACCTGGGTTTGCAGGTACTTGGTCAGGCCAAGGTGGTCGATCAGTCCCTGTTGCATTTCCAGCCAGCCGATATGTTCTTCTTCGCTGGCGAGAATGGCGGCCAGCAAATCGCGGGTCACATAGTCGCCGCAGCGCTCGCAATAGCCGACGGCTTCCTTGTATAGCGGGTGAGCCAAATGTTCGAGTTGGAGATCGCCGCGCAAGATCTCCTCAACATTCTCACCGATGTGCAACTTGCCCAAGGCTTGCAGATTGGGCAGTCCCTCCAACGCCAGGATCCGCTGAACCAGCCGGTCGGCGTGTTTCATCTCATCGATGGATTCGTCGTACTCGTGTTTGCCGAGTTTGCTGAAACCCCAGTTGTCGAGCATGCGCGCATGCAGGAAATACTGGTTGATGGATGTCAGTTCGTTCTTGAGCGCCTCGTTCAGGTACTCGATAACCTTGGTATCGCCTTTCATTGGGCTGGTCCTCGACTCGATGATTCCGATGGTTCCGATGGAGGTTCCGCAGGCGTGGACAGGTCCGCGAACATCGCGGTCCAGGCGTTGGCGCTGCCTGCGGCGGGTAAGGAAGGCCTGACGGGATGAGCTTCAGGCCGCGGACTGCCGCCGGTTGAGGGTTCGGTCAGAACGGCATCGAGCAGATCGCGGATGCTGTCCAGACACTGGCCACATTCGGTACCGGCCCCAAGGCGGGCGCTCACGTCACCGACGGTGCGCGCCCCCCGAGCGACGGCTTGGCGGATTTGATTATCGGAAACCGCTTTGCAGATGCAAAGATACATGATGACGGCTTTCCTGAGCGAATAGGTAGGAATTTGACCGTATTATGACTCTCCACGAGCGGATTGGTTGCGGGGAAACATACTTCGCCGAGCCGACCGTCCGAACGCTATCAAAATCCCCTATCACCCCGCTAGCTGGCGGCGTTGCCGTGGCGCTTGGGAAATTTTTTTGGAAACCCCGGTGTTCGGGAACACTCGCATGCCGCCATCAAGTTAAAGAGAATATCAACGCAGGCGAATTCTTCGACGATTTTTCCGACGCCCGTCACGAACCAGTCAATAAGGTTTGCACTCAAACGGTTGTTTCAATTGAATCTACCCCTTCCAATCCGACAACAACCGCCATGACTACTGCTCTCGTCTGGTTCCGCCGCGACTTGCGGCTCGCCGATCAGCCCGCACTGCACCGCGCCGCGGCGGACTGCGACCGGATCATCCCGATCTACATCCACGCTCCGCGTGAGGAAGCGCCTTGGGAACCGGGCAGCGCCGCGCGCTGGTGGCTGCATCACAGCCTGGCGGCGCTGGATACGGCGCTGCGACAACGCGGTTCGCGGCTGATCCTTCGTGCGGGCGACAGCCTGACGGTCCTGCGTGATCTGCTGCGGGAAACCGGTGCTGCGGCGGTGTATTGGAACCGGCTTTACGAACCCGCCATCATCGCCCGCGACACCTCGGTCAAGGCCGCCCTGCGCGCGGATGGCGCCATCGCCGAAAGCCATCAGGCGGCGCTGCTGATCGAGCCGTGGACGCTGCGGAAACCGGATGAAACGCCCTATCAGGTCTTCACGCCGTTTTGGAAAGCTTGCCTCCAGAAACTCCCGCCCGCCGCGCCCCTGCCGGTTCCCACCCTCCACAGTCCCGAACGCTGGCCGGAATCGACGCCGCTGAGCGCGCTGGACCTGCTTCCACGCATCCGTTGGGACGGGGGACTAGCCGCCGCGTGGCAACCGGGCGAGGACGGGGCGCTGGCGCAACTGGATCGATTTTGCGCCATGGCGCTGACCGGCTACGCGCAGTGGCGCGACTGGCCGGGACGGGATGGCGTGTCGCGCCTGTCCCCGCATCTGCACTTCGGCGAAATCAGTCCCCGGCAAATCTGGGCCGCCGCCGCCGAGACCACGGCCGGCGCGCCGCTGGACGATAAGGGGGCGACCTCCTTCCTGCGGGAAATCGGCTGGCGGGAATTCGCCCATTACGTGCTCTATCACTGGCCGCACACCCCGGAGCAACCCTTGCAGGAGCGCTTCGCCGCCTACCCGTGGCGGGAAGAGTACGCGGACTTGTTAACCGCCTGGCAACGCGGCCGGACCGGCTATCCTCTGGTGGACGCCGGCATGCGGCAACTGTGGCGAACCGGCTGGCTGCATAACCGGGTGCGGATGTTGGTCGCCTCGTTCCTGATCAAGAACTGCCGCATTCCCTGGCCGGAAGGCGCCCGCTGGTTCTGGGACACGCTGGTGGACGCCGACCTAGCCAACAACACCCTCGGCTGGCAATGGACCGCCGGTTGTGGCACCGACGCCGCGCCTTATTTCCGGATTTTTAACCCGATTCGCCAGGGCGAGCAGTTCGACCCGGACGGCGCCTATGTCCGTCGTTGGGTTCCCGAACTGGCGAACCTGCCGGACGCGTTTGTCCATCAACCCTGGCTTCTGCCGCCTGACGCACAGCGGACGACGGGCTTCACGCCGGGCCTGAGCTACCCGGTCCCGGTGATGGATTTGGCCGCCAGCCGCGCCGAAGCCCTGGCCGGCTTCGAGCGGGTCAAGAACCGCTGACCGTTCCCGGCTCCACTCCGAACCTATCCGG
>DAIRDI010000160.1:0-7247 GCA_036796235.1 Candidatus Competibacteraceae bacterium
TACTGGGCGGAAGTGCCGGCTATTCCAGGTTGCGCCACACAGGGCGATACCTTTGAGGAGTTGCTCGGAAATCTCTATGAGGCCGTGGAAGGTTGTCTCTCGGTGGATTTGCAAAATATCTCCATAACCGATTTGGTGCTTTCATGCTGATCTTCGACCAATCTCGCCCCGGCCGCCGTGGGGTTATTCCCGCCGCCGCGCCCGACCGCGCCCTGTCCGACATTCCCGAGCACCAACGTCGCCGCCGCGCCGCGCCGCTGCCCGAAGTCTCGGAATTGCAGGCGGTGCGCCACTACACCCGGCTGTCGCAGAAAAACTTCGCGATCGACACGCATTTCTACCCGCTGGGTTCCTGCACCATGAAATACAACCCGCGGATCTGCCACCGGCTGGCCTCGCTGTCCGGCTTTCTGGCCCGTCATCCGCTGGCCCCGGAGCCGATCAGCCAAGGGTTTCTGGCCTGCCTGTACGACCTACAGGAGATGCTGCGGGAAGTGACCGGGATGCAAGCCGTGTCGCTGACCCCGATGGCCGGGGCGCAGGGCGAATTCGCCGGGATGGCGATGATCCGCGCCTATCACGTCGCGCACGGCGACCACGCCCGCCGCGAGGTGCTGGTGCCCGACGCCGCCCACGGCACCAATCCCGCCACCGCCATCATGTGCGGTTTCACCGTTCGGGAAATCCCCACCGACGGCAACGGCGACGTGGACCTGGCCGCCTTGCGCCAGGCGGTCGGCCCGCAAACCGCCGGGCTGATGTTGACCAATCCCTCGACCCTGGGGGTGTTCGAGCGTCGGATCACCGAAATCGCCGCCCTCGTCCATGAGGCCGGCGGCCTGCTCTACTACGACGGGGCCAACCTCAACGCCATTCTCGGCAAGGCCCGGCCCGGCGACATGGGCTTCGACGTGATGCACATGAACCTGCACAAGACCTTCGCCACCCCGCACGGCGGCGGGGGCCCCGGCGCGGGGCCGGTGGCGGTCAACGCCCGGTTGGAGCCGTTTCTGCCCATTCCCTTCGTCGGGAAGGACGGCGCGCGCTACCGCTGGCTGAGCGAGGCCGACCGACCCCAGAGCATCGGCCGACTGTCGGCGTTCATGGGCAACGCCGGCGTCATCCTGCGCGCCTACGTCTACGCGCGAATGCTGGGTCGGGCCGGGATGGGCCGGGTCGCCGAATACTCCACGTTGAACGCCAACTATCTGTTGGCGGAACTGGTTAAGGCCGGTTTCGACCCGGCGTTCCCGCACCGCCGGGCCAGCCACGAATTCATCATCACCCTCAAGCGTCAGGCCAAGACCCTGGGGATCACGGCCATGGATTTCGCCAAGCGCTTGCTCGATCTCGGCTTTCACGCCCCCACCACCTATTTTCCGCTGCTGGTGCCGGAATGCCTGTTGATCGAACCCACCGAGACCGAGTGCCGGGAAGAACTGGACGCCTTCGTGGCGGCCCTGCGGCAAATTCAACAGGAAGCCGAGAGCAGTCCCGAGCAGGTCAAGGGCGCGCCCCATCACCGACCGGTGCGGCGGCTGGACGAAGTGCGGGCCGCTCGCGACATGGATCTGGCTTGGCGGCCGGTCGAGTCCTGACCGACCATGGCCTTCCAGCAACATACCGGCTGGCGCCGGCTGGTCAACGCCGCCGGCTATTCCTGGGCCGGGTTGAAGGCGGCTTGGCGCAACGAGGAAGCCTTCCGGCAGGAGGGGCTGCTGTGCGTGGTCCTGACCCCATTGGCGTTGTGGCTCGGCGACAATGCGGTGGAACAGGCGTTGCTGATCGGCAGCCTGCTGCTCCTGGTCATCGTCGAGCTGCTCAATACCGGCATCGAGGCGGCGGTGGATCGCATCGGTCAGGAACACCACGAATTGTCGGGCCGGGCCAAGGATATTGGCTCGGCGGCGGTGTTCGTGGCCGTGCTGAACGTCGCCGTGGTGTGGCTGCTGATCCTGTTCGCCTGAATCGGTCCCGAGCCCACGGCGCACGGCGCCCCGTCTCTCATCCGGCGGCCGGCGCCAGGCTGGTCTACGCTTAATCAGCCTCTTCCAAAGTTTCCCGACCGTCATGTCTCGCACCATTCCCAACCTCTTCCTGATCGGCCCGATGGGCGCTGGGAAAACCACCATCGGCCGGCGCCTGGCGCAGGCGCTGCGCCGGGAGTTCCTCGACAGCGACCAGGAAATCGAGCGGCAGGCCGGAGCCAGCATCCCGCTCATTTTCGAGGTGGAAGGGGAGGGCGGGTTTCGCCTCCGCGAGAAAGCCGTCATCGCCGAACTCACCCAAAGGGCGGAGATTGTGCTGGCCACCGGCGGCGGCGCTATTCTCGATCCCGGGAATCGTCGTTGTCTGACCGGGCGTGGCCTTGTGGTGTACCTGCGCGCCTCGGTGGACGAACAACTCCGCCGTACCCGCCAGGACGACAACCGTCCGCTGCTGCAAACCGCCGATCCCCGCGCCCGGCTGGCGGAGCTCTTTGATCGGCGCGATCCGCTGTACCGTGAAGCCGCCGACTGGATGATCTCCACCGAGGACCGACCGCTTGGCCAGGTGACGCGAGAAATCCTCCGGCGGCTGGACGAGGATCGATTCTGACGCCACTACTGGATGAACCGACTACATGAACACGCTCCACGTCGAACTCGGCGACCGCCGCTATCCTATCCACATCGGTCCCGGCCTGCTCGGGCATCCCGAACTGCTGCGCCCCCACATTGCCAGCCGTCAGGTGCTGGTGGTCAGCAATACCACGGTCGCCCCGTTGTATCTCGAACCGGTGCGCGCCGCGCTGGACGGCTTGCGCCAGGAGGTGGTGATCCTGCCCGACGGCGAGCAATACAAGACGCTGGAGACCCTCAATACCGTATTTACCGCGTTGCTGGAGCACCGGTTCGGCCGCGACTGCACCCTGATCGCCCTCGGCGGGGGCGTGATCGGCGATCTGGCCGGTTTCGCGGCGGCCTGCTACCAGCGCGGAGTCCCCTTTATCCAGATCCCCACCACCCTGTTGGCCCAGGTGGATTCCTCGGTCGGCGGTAAAACCGCGGTCAACCATCCTCTGGGCAAGAACATGATCGGCGCTTTTTATCAGCCACGCTGCGTGCTGGCCGATACCGATACGTTGAACACGCTGCCGGATCGGGAGCTGAGCGCCGGCCTGGCCGAAGTCATCAAGTACGGGTTGATCCGCGACCGGCCGTTTCTGGAATGGCTGGAGGCGAACCTGGAGGCGCTGCTGGCCCGCGACGCCGCCGCATTGAGCGCGGCCATCGAGCGGTCCTGCCGCAACAAGGCCGAGATCGTCGCCGCCGACGAGTGGGAAACCGGCGAGAGGGCCTTGCTGAATCTGGGTCATACTTTCGGCCACGCCATCGAAACCGGGGTCGGGTACGGCGAATGGCTGCACGGCGAGGCGGTGGCGGCGGGGATGGCTCTGGCGGCCGATCTATCGGCGCGCCTGGGTTGGTTGCATGGCGAACAGGTCGAACGGGTGCGCGCGCTGATGGCCCGCGCCCGGCTGCCGCTGCGACCGCCGGCGAAGCTGTCTCCCGACGACTTCCTACGCTTGATGGCGGTGGACAAGAAGGTCAAGGATGGCCGGCTACGGTTGATCCTGCTGCGCGATCTGGGTCAGGCGGTCATCGCCGACCGGGTCGAAGCCCGGCTTTTACGAGAGACGCTGGAGGAGGCGAAAGGCGAGCGCGCCTTCGAATAGCACGGTTTGGCGAGCGCGAGGATCAGGGCGCCGCAGGCGCCCCGAAAGGCTAGAAATCCGCTATTTACTCTGGAAGCCGCTCGGATACCTGCGCAGGGTCTCGATGCTTCCCTCAACGGCGGCCATCGTTGCCGCCGCCACCATGACGGAAATGGTTCTCGGCCCGACGACGGTGGTGCCGTCATCGTGGCTGAGTTTGGCGCCGTCGGGAAGCGTCAACTCAATCCCCACCAGTTCGCCACGTTTGCTCGGTGTGATGTTTGTAAAATCGGTCCGACTGTTGAAACCACGGCCCGTCGAGAAGATCTTTTCCCCTTCATCGGGCGCCATCATCCGGATGAGCTTGCCGGGCACGCCGATGGTTTCTCCCGCTTTGATGATCTCGCCCGAAGGCGTTTCCAGGGAACACCCTTCCGGGATGATGAAGGTGTATTCCCTTTGCGGATCGCCGGCCCCCGGCGCTGGAAAGGCCGGCGATTTTTGCGCGAATCCAAATTCGGTCGCATGAACCGAGACGCTGAGTAAAGCACCGATCAAGATGGGAAGTGCGACTGTCAGGATTTTCTTCATGGCGTGTTCGATCCTCATTAACGGTTGAAAAAGAAACAACGGTTCAGTCTAAGAAAAATTGCCGATCTTGGCAATGCTTGATTCGTGCCAACCGATGAGAATTAAAAAAATCACTTACATTTCATTCTGTTATTATTGCTTGCCCGGCTGGAGTTCCGGGCTCGTTGGCGGCCGGCTAACCACGATATATCGTAAATTCACGATATATCGCGGGATCGACGGCGCGAAAAACAGCCCCATCCTTGGAGGCGCCATGAAAAGCCGTATGTAAAGCCTTTAAAACAGTTCGATATCGTCCTCGGCTCCGGCGCCAGCGGCGACCTGGCTTTTTTTCTCCTCCATCGCCTGTAGGTACAGCGCTAGCGCCTGTTTGACGGTTTTACCCTGGATCAGGGCGTCGAACATCAGACGCTCCTCTTCCATGGTGTAGCGGGATTTGATTTTTTCCTGAACGCCCAGCCATTCATACGGGTTGTACAGCCGCCGCGCGTCGGCGATGAGTTCCGCCAGCGTCCCCAGGCTGGAATTGACGTGGCTCAGGCGTTGGGTCAGCTTGTCGTAAAACTGAAAGGCGACGATGGCGGCATGCATCATTTCGCTGATCGTGGCGCAGCTCTGGATGATGGTCGCCCGGGCTTCCGCGGTTTCCGCCGCATCCGGCAGCGTGGCGGAGGTTCTTTCGATCATCTTGACCTGCCCCACCATGGAGGTGAACGAGTTGCTTAAAACCTCCACCGATTCATTGCTGTCGCGCATCGACATTTCGATCTGGGCGACAGCGAGCTCCAGCATGAGAATGGTCTCGCGGATTTGGCTCCAGTCGAGATCAGGCCGACGCGCGGTCGAACCCGGCAAGTTATCCATGGATGACCTCCAGCTTGGTTGGATTGAGTGGGATTCGGTTAGCGAGCGTGATTACAGCGAAACGCCGGCTTTTATCAGATCGGCGTAGGTGGTGGGTTGGCGCGCCGGGTCGAGGTCCAACCCGAGCTGCAAGCCGATCTGCGACAACGAAAAAATACCGCGCACCGCCAACTGGTTGGTTTCGGGGTCGCGATCCACCACCATGGCGTGTTGGCGGCCCGCCTGGCGCAGGCTGGCGATGATGTCGCCGACCCGCGCCTCCAACACGTCTTCCATCAACAACACCTCTAGCTTGGGTTGGAGGGTCATGATGTCGCCGACCCGCAAATCCTCCCAGGTCCCGCCGGCCTTGGCCAGAATCCGGGCCGGTTTCTCGCCCTCGATGTCACGGCTGGTGATCAGGCCGACGATCTGGCCGTCGGCGTCGCGCGCCAGCAGTAACCGCACGCCGCGCTTGACCATATCATCGAGCGCCTTGCTCAGCGGCGCGGTCAATTCGGTGGTGTAAGCGGTCACCTGACTGAGATCGGTCATGACCTGGGTAGCGGGGTCGTCGGCGCGGACGCGCTCCGGTAGCCGCTGCTTGGGGCGAAAATAACCCACTCCGCTGTCCATGCGCTGGAACGACAAGGATTGGTAGTTTTGCGTCATCGGGGAAACCTCCGGTTGTTTTAGCTTTCCGGCGCGCGTCATGCCACCGGGCCGGTGGCTCGGCGCGTTGCGGGGGAGGGTGAAGCGCCGTTCAACGCTCCCGCATGGGGTGGGACATGATGCCGTCGGCCCATTCCAGAATCGCGCGTACTCGCGGGGTCAGAAGCGTCCATGCCGCGGCGCGATCGACCCAGCGGTATTCACTGTGTTCGGGACGACCCAGTTCCGGGTTGGGCATCAGCCGGACCTCGGTGCTGGCGGATTCGGCGATGTAGTAGCGGGCCACTTTGCGGCCCTGATTGTAGGGATGGGTTTCCTGGTAGACCTCGCCCCAGCTAAATTGCAGTCCCGTCAAGGTGGTTTCTTCCTCCACCTCGCGGACGGCCGCTTCCAGAGGCGATTCGTCGGTTTCCACCACTCCTTTGGGAAAATCCCAGTAATTGTAAGCCCGCAGCAGCAGATAGTCGTAGTGGCTCCGGTTCCTGTGGACCACCACCACGCCAGAAGACAAGGTTCGGCTGCCGGGTGGTCTGGGGTTGGTCACCGTGGTACCCCGCGCCGCTTATGACTGGGAGTCAGAGTGATAGGCCGCGCTCAGCTCATGCACGGCCTCGACCAGCGCCCGGACGTGCTCTGGGTCGATCTGGGGTTGAACGCCGTGGCCGAGATTGAAGATATGGCCGGCTCCGGGACCGAAATCAGCGAGCACGCGGGCGACTTGCTGGCGGAGGCGTTCGGGGGAAGCGTACAGCGCGGTGGGGTCGAGATTGCCTTGGAGCGCCACGCGCGCCCCTACCCGCCGGCGGGCGTCGCCCAAATCCACCGTCCAGTCCACGCCCACCGCGGCGCAGCCGGTTGCGGCGAGGTCCTCCAGCCAGGCGCCGCCGCCCTTGGTGAAAAGAATCACCGGTACGCGCTCGCCGTCGGGCGAACGGGACAGACCAGCGACGATGCGGGCCATGGGGTCCAGCGAGAATTCTCGGTAGGCGCGTGGGGTGAGGATGCCGCCCCAGGTATCGAAGACCATCAGGACTTGGGCGCCGGCCGCCGTCTGGGCGTTCAGATAGTCGGTCACCGCTTGGATGAGCACGTTCAACAAGAGCTGCAATTGTTCCGGTTGGTTGTAAAGCAGACCCTTGACTCGGGCGTAGTCTTTGCTGGAGCCGCCTTCGACCATATAGGTCGCCAGGGTCCACGGACTGCCGGCGAAGCCGATCAGCGGGACGCGACCGGCCAGTTCCCGGCGAATCAGTCGCACCGCGTCCATGACGTAGCGCAGTTCGCCCTCCGGATCGGGCGCGGCCAACCGGGCGATGTCGGCGGCCGAACGCAGCGGCCGGGCGAATTGCGGGCCGTCACCCTCGCTGAACGACAGGCCCAGACCCATGGCGTCGGGAATGGTCAGAATGTCGGAGAACAGAATCGCCGCGTCCAGCGGAAACCG
>DAIRDI010000161.1:0-7161 GCA_036796235.1 Candidatus Competibacteraceae bacterium
TGTTATCCGTGATCGGTTGGTACTCGCCATAGCCGATCGCCGACATCCGCTCCGGCCGCACCCCATTCTTCATCAGGGCATGCACCACGCTGGCCGCGCGCCCCGCCGACAACTCCCAATTCGACGGGTAGGCCGGGGTATTGATCGGTACGTTGTCGGTGAAACCTTCCACCTGAACCCGGTTGGGAACCTCGCGCAGGATGTGAGCGATCCGGGCCAGCGTCTCGAGTGCTTCCGTGTTGACTTGGGCGCTGCCGCTGGCGAACAAAATACTGTTTTTGATTTCCACCTCAATCCAGAACGGATTATGCCGGATATGCACCATGTCGCCGCGAATCAGGTCCGCCAGCGAGGCTTGCAGTTTGGCCATCACCCGACCCAGTTTCGAGTCGCCGCCGAACTCTGGATCGCCGCCGTCGGCCGAGGGGGTAATCGAGCTGGAACGGCTGGCCGGGTCGCGCGCATCCTGACTCCGCGATAGATAAACGCGTTGGACGCGCTGGACGACCGCCGCGGGTAGAGGGCGTAAATCGGGCGCGACTCCTGGATTCATGGCCGCTTGGCCGATCGAGTTCGAGGCCGCGGCTCCGACCATGCCGCCCACCTGGAGCGATTTCATGCTATCTGGAGTGGCGGCGCGGAAGGCGATCAACATCGACTGGGACAATACCTTGTATTTCCCCTCGTTGACCGATGACACGGAATACATCACCACGAAAAATGCAAAGAGCAAGGTGATGAAGTCGGCATAGGACACCAGCCACCGTTCGTGGTTTTCATGGGCCTCGTGTTTTTTTTTGCGGCTCATGGCGGGGTCCTTAGTTCAGAGTGAAACCCTGCAAGCGGGATTCAATGTTGCGCGGGTTTTCGCCGTGGGCGATGGCGATAACGCCCTCGATGATCAGTTCGCTAAGGCGCGTCTGCTTTTTAATGACGCTCTTGATCTTGTTAGCCATCGGCAGGCAGAACACATTGGCCAGCACCAGGCCATAGATGGTGGCGACGAAGGCCGCGGCGATGCCGCCCCCCAGTTTGCTGGGATCGGCCAGATTGCCCATGACGTGGATCAGCCCTAGCACCGCGCCGATGATGCCGATGGTGGGCGCGTAGCCGCCCATGCCTTCGTAAACGGTGACGGCTTGCAGGTTGGTTTCTTCGATGATGGTGATGTCCATTTCGAGGATATGGCGGATTTCCTCCGGCTCCTTGCCGTCCACCAGCAATTGCAGGGCCTTGGAGGCGAACGGATCGGGTTCCTGCTGGATATGATCCTCCAGCCGCAGGAGACCTTCCTTGCGGGCGATATTGCTCCAGCCGACGATTTTCTCGATGGCCTCCTGCATGGCGATCGTGGGTGGCATGAAGACCCATTTGCCGAGGCTGATCGAGCGCTTGAAGACATCCATGGGCGCCTGAATCAGGATGGCGCCGATGGTGCCGCCGAACACGATAAGGAAGGCCGGGGTGTTGGCCAGTGAAGAAAGATGGCCGCCTTCCAGCAACATGCCGCCGATGATGCCGCCAAACCCGACGATCAGGCCGGCCAAGGTTAAGATATCCATGACTTACGCTCCAGTCAGATCGGTTTCTCAGTCCCCGCCGCCCGCGAATCGGGCGCGCAGTCGGGCCAGGGCTTGACCGTGCAGTTGGCTGACCCGGGATTCGCTGACGCCGAGCACCGCGCCGATTTCCTTCAGGTGCAGTTCCTCATCGTAGTAGAGCGACAGCACCAGCCGTTCCCGTTCGGGGAGTCGGTCGATGGCTCCCGCCAACTGCGCGAGCAAGTGCGACCGCTGGACGAAGTCGGCGGGATCGCCGTCGGGGGCTGGGAGATGTTCGGCGACCGGCTCGTCGTCTGGCCCGGTCTCGTCGAGCGACAGCAGTTTCTGGCCGCGCAAGTCGCCCAGCGTCTCGTGATACTCGGCCAACGTCACGCCCAGTTGTTCGGCGATGTCCCGGTCCCGCGCCTCCTGGCCGGTGGCGGCCTCGACCGCCTGAATGGCGGCGGAGACTTGACGCGCCTTGCGATGCACCGATCGGGGCGTCCAGTCGCCCTTGCGGATTTCATCGAGCATGGCCCCCCGAATGCGAGGTTCGGCGAAGGTGGCGAACGCCGCGCCCTGGGCTGGGTCGTAGCGGCGCGCGGCGTCCAACAGGCCTAACATGCCGGACTGAATGAGGTCGTCGACCTGGACCGAGGCCGGCAGACGCGCCAGCAGGTGATAGGCGATGCGCTTGACCAGGGGCGCGCCCTGCGCGAGCAGGTCGTCCGCCGCGTCGTCGCTGACGCTGGCGCCGACGCTGGCGTACAGGGCCAGGCCTTTCATTCAGCTTGACCCTCCAGCACCGATTCGGGCTGGAGCCGTTCCCGGTCCTCTGACGAAAAATAGGCGGGATTGATCAGCCGTTCGATGAAAAACTGCATATAACCGCTGGCGGTGCGCGGCATGGGCCAGCGGCCGATGATCTGGGCGGCGAGCCGGTGGAATGACTCGGCCGAGCGGCTGCCTGGAAACGCCTCAACCACCGCGCGCTGGGCCTGGACCGCCTTGCGCAGTTGCGGGTCTTCGGGAATGGCTCCGAAAAAGTGCAAGGTGACATCCAAAAACCGGTCGGCGACCTTGACCAATTTGTTGAAGAGTTCGCGCCCTTCCTGGACGGTGGCGATCCGGTTGGCCAGAATTTGAAAGCGGTCCACGCCGTATTCCTGGCTCAGCAGCTTGATCATGGCGTAGGCGTCGGTGATCGAAGCCGGCTCGTCGCAGACCACCACCACCACTTCATGAGACGCCCGACTGAAGGTGATCACGCTGTCGGCGATGCCGGCGGCGGAGTCGATCAAGAGGATATCCAGGGAATCGTTCAGCTCGCTGAAAGCGCTGACGATGCCCGCATTCTCGTCGGCGGTCAGTTCGGCCATCCGCTTCAGGCCGGAGCTGGCCGGAATGATGCGGATACCGTTGGGGCCGGTGATGATGACTTCCTCAAGCGTGCGTTCCTGGTCGATGACATGCGACAGGTTGTACAGGGGGTGGAGCCCGAGGATCACATCCACGTTGGCTAGCCCCAGATCGGCGTCCAGCACCATGACGTGCTGGTTTTGCAGGCTCAGCGCCAGGGCCAGATTCACCGTGATGTTGGTTTTGCCCACCCCGCCCTTGCCGCTGGTCACGCAGACTACCCGCACCGGGCGACGGTGTTGCAGGCCGGCGGCTTGGCCGACGATGGCTTCAGTAGGTGGCATGGGCGTTCAACCTCCGGCCGAAGGTCAGGGCGAGCGCCTCACTGGCGGTGATTTCACCATAGCGCCCCGCGAACGCCTCGCCCATGCGGATCAGGACATCGACCCGCGCTACCAGAAGATCTTCGGGCACCCGCTGGCCGTTGCCGAGGTAGGCGACCGGCAGGCTCTGGTCGTGAACGACCGACAGCACCGCGCCCAACCGGGTGGTTTCATCCACCTTGGTGAGAATGGCGCCGCTCAGGGGGGTTTGGGAAAACGCGGCGACTGTTTCGCGCAGCACCGTGTGCTGGGCGTTGGCCGCCAGCACCAGGTAGCTACGGATCTGTGGCGTCTCATTGAGCAAGGCGAATTGCTGGGACAGGCGGATATCGCGTTGGCTCATGCCTGCGGTATCGACCAGAATCAGGGACTTGTCGGCGAATGCCGCAATCGCGTTTTGCAGTTCCACGGCGGTGTTGACCAGCCGCGTGGGCGTATCCATGATCATGCCGAAGGTGCGAAGCTGTTCGAAGGCGCCGATCCGGTAGCTGTCGGTGGTGATCAGCGCCACCCGACCCGGACCGTGCCGCAACTTGTAGCGCGCCGCCAACTTGGCGATCGTGGTGGTTTTGCCGACCCCGGTCGGGCCGATCAGCGCTACGATTCCACCTCGGCTCAGGATGTCATCCTGGGTGACCGTCAGGCCGCGGCCCAAGGTCTCCAACGCCAGACGCCAGCTCCGGTCGAGATCCCCTTCTCCAGCGGCGATGTCGGCCAGTTGCAGGCACAGGTCGGGGCCGAAGCCAAAGTCCAGCAACTGACCCAGCAGCTCGGCGCGATGGGGTTGACGGCGCGCCAGTTCGCCCCAAGCCAAGCCGGCCAATTGTTGCTCCAACAAACCGCGCAGCCCGCGCAGCTCGCTTTGCATTTCGACCAGCATCGGATCTTGCGACCAAACGACGCGCGGTTTGTCGGCGCGCGTGGAGTCAGCAGGCGCGGGGGGTTCGGGGGCGGTGGGCGCCTCCGGCGCGGGCGCGGTTTCGCGGGCCGGCGCCTCGGTCTCCGGCGACGCAGCCGTCGGTTCGGGCTCTGGCGCCCGGCGCCGCGCGGCGGTCTCGGCCGCCACTCCCTGCTGCTGGACGCCTTGCAGCAGTTGTTCGTCGTAGTCCACCGCCGCGACGATTTCGAAGCCGGAGGTCGTGCGCTGATTGGACAGGATCACTGCTTCGGGTCCCAGTTCCTCGCGAACCTTGCGCATCGCCTCGCGAATGTTGGAGGCACACAGTCGTTTGATCTTCATGGCTCTCGTTACCGCTGTTGGCGCGATCATCGCCAAGGGGACGATGCGTCGCGTCGGGTTGGTTTACCGGCCTACCGTGGCGATCACCTTGAGCTTCCGGTCGTCGGGAATCTCGCCGAAAGCGAGGACGTGGAGGTTGGGTATCCCGTGCCTGACAAAGCGCGCCAGCATCACCCGGAGCGCATCCGGCACCAGGAGCACCGCCGACTGGCCGACCAGTTCCTGCTTTTGGGCCGTTTCCTGGAGGGCCTTGTGCAAGCGTTCGGCGATGCCCGGTTCCAGAGGCGCCTGCTCGTCCTTGCTCATCTGCTGGGTACGCAGCAAAATCTGTTCCAGTTCCGCAGCCAAGGTGATTACTGTGAGTTCTTCTTCCAACCCATTGATATTTTGGACGATCATCCGACCCAGGGCGATGCGGACCGCAGCGGTCAAGGCGTCGGCGTCCTGACTCCGGGAGCCGTGCTCCGCCAAAGTTTCGGCGATAGTCCGCATATCCCGGATCGGCACCTGCTCGGCCAGCAGGTTTTGCAGCACCCGCGCCACGACCCGCAAGGGCAGCGTCTTGGGAACGAGATCTTGCGTCAGGCGTGGGGCGGTGGTCGCCAGCCGGTCCAGCAGTTGCTGGGTTTCCTCGTGGCCCAGCAGTTCGTGGGCGTGCGCGAGCAGGATCTGATTGAGATGCGTGGCGATGACGGTGCTGGCGTCCACCACCGTATAGCCGAGAGTCTGGGCCTGTTCGCGCAGGCCCGGTTCGATCCACACCGCCGGTAGCTTGAACGCGGGGTCTTCGGTGGCGATGCCGGTGAGCTGGCCCTGGACCTGGCCGGGATTGATCGCCAGTTGTCGGTCGGGAAACGCTTCGGCGGTGGCGACCGTCACGCCCAGCAACATGAACCGGTATCCGGTCGGCGCCAGGTCGAGATTATCCCGAATGTGAACGGGCGGAATCAGAAAGCCCAATTCTTGAGACAGCTTTTTGCGAACGCCTTTAATGCGGGCCAGCAACTGGCCGTTCTGGCGCTGGTCCACCAGCGCGATCAGCCGATAGCCCACTTCCATGCCGATGGTGTCCAGGGGGGGGACATCGTCCCAACCCACCTCGCGTGCGTCCTGGCTCTCGCTGGGCTCTCGCTCGGTGGGGCCCGCGCCGGCCGCCTCCGGCGTGGTGGATTGCCGGCGGCTCTGGCGCCAGGCCAGATAGCCAGAGCCAGCGGCCAGGCTCATGAAAACCAGGTTGGGCATCCCCGGAATCACCCCCAGCAGACCGATGATGCCCGCCGTGACCGCCAGGGTGCGCGGACTGCCGAACAACTGCGAGGTGATCTGCTGGCCGATGTCCTGAGCGCCCGAGACGCGGGTCACGATGATCGCGGTGGCGGTGGACAGCAGCAGCGAGGGAATTTGCGCCACCAGACCGTCGCCGATGGTCAGCAGGGCGTAGTATTCGGTGGCTTCGGCCATCGGCAACTGGTGCTGCATGGTGCCGATGGCGATGCCGCCCAACAGGTTGATGAACAGAATCAGCAATCCGGCGATAGCGTCGCCGCGCACGAACTTGCTGGCGCCATCCATGGAGCCGTAGAAATCCGCTTCCTGCACGACTTCGGCGCGTCGGTGCTTGGCCTCGGCCTGATCGATGACGCCGGCGTTGAGATCGGCGTCGATCGACATCTGCTTGCCGGGCATGGCGTCCAAGGTAAAACGAGCGCTGACCTCGGAGACCCGGCCGGCGCCCTTGGTCACCACCACGAAATTAATGATGGTCAGAATGGCGAACACCACCACCCCGACCGCGTAGTTGCCGCCCATCACGAATTCGCCGAAGGCTTCGATCACCTTGCCGGCGGCGTCGGGACCGGTGTGGCCGTGCATTAGCACCACTCGGGTGGAGGCGACGTTGAGCGCCAGCCGCAGCAAGGTGGCGATCAGCAACACGGTGGGGAACACCGCGAAATCCAGCGGCCGGGCGCTGTAGATCGACGCCAGCAGCACCACCAGCGACAGCGCGATATTGAAGGTGAAGCACAGATCCAAGGCGAACGGCGGCAGCGGGATCACCAGCATCATCAGTAAGGCGATCAGCAGTGCTGGCGCGCCCAGGCCGGAGCGGAGAATCCCACCGAGGGTGGCGGCGATGTTCATGATGGAGGTTCGCTAGCGGGTTCGCAGTTGGGGAGGCACGGGTACGTCGTTCATCGGGATCGGCCGCTCGTCGAGTTCGCCGTCCCGGCGCAGGCGATAGAGGTAGGCCAAGACCTGGGCGACCGCTGCGTACAGGCTTCCCGTGATAGGTTTGTCCAGCGCGCTGTTGTAATACAGGGCGCGGGCCAGCAGCGGCGCCGTCACCTGGGGGATTCGATGCTGGGTGGCCCGTTCGCGGATGCGTAACGCGATCTGGTCGACGCCGAGGGCGACCACGACCGGGGCCGCCATGGTGTCCTGCTGGTAGCGCAACGCCACGGCATAGTGCGTGGGATTATTGATGACGACGTCGGCGGTGGGGACTTTTTCCATCATCCGGCGCTGGGCGAACTCCTGTTGCAGGCGGCGAATCCGGCCCTTGACCTCGGGTTTGCCTTCGACATCCTTGTTTTCGTCGCGCACTTCCTGTCGGGTCATGCGCAGTTGGCGGAGATGG
>DAIRDI010000162.1:0-6143 GCA_036796235.1 Candidatus Competibacteraceae bacterium
TGCTTTTAGCGATCTTGGACATGGACGATCCGGTAGCGGTCGGAGATAGACGATGCGGCAATCTAAACCTGTTTGCCGCAACGGGCAAACCCCATCTCCGGCTTCCGGGATTAGGCCAACCATTTTCGAAACCCGCAACAATGTTATGATTCCGTTTCGTTAATTATTTTCCAGCTCACCCTCAGTCCCGCAGGACCTTCCCGATGAACCACTCCCCCATCACTCGCGCGCTGTTCGACGATGTCATGGTACCCAACTACGCCCCGGCGGCGATCGTGCCGGTGCGCGGCGCAGGTTCCCGTTTGTGGGATCAGGACGGTCGGGAATACCTCGATTTCGCCGGCGGCATCGCCGTCAACGTGCTGGGCCACGCCCATCCGCGTCTGGTCGCCGCCTTGACCGAACAGGCCCACAAACTCTGGCATGTCAGCAACGTCCTGACCAACGAACCGGCCTTGAAGCTGGCTCGCCGGTTGTGCGAGCTGACCTTCGCCCAGCGGGTGTTCTTCGCCAATTCCGGGGCCGAGGCCAACGAAGCCGCCCTCAAGCTGGCCCGTAAATACGCCGCCGACCACTTCGGTCCGGACAAGCGCGAGATCATCGCCTTCACCCAGTCGTTTCATGGCCGCACCCTGTTCACCGTCACGGTCGGCGGCCAGCCCAAATACACCGAGGGCTTCGAACCGCTGCCCCCGGCCATTACCCATGCGCCGTTCAACGATCTGGCCGCCTTCGCCGCCGCCATTTCCGACCGTACCTGCGCGGTGATCCTGGAACCGGTGCAGGGCGAAGGCGGCGTGACCAGCGCCACCCCGGAATTTCTCCAGGGCGTGCGCGAACTCTGCGACCGCCACCGGGCGCTGCTAATCTTCGACGAAGTCCAATGCGGCAACGGCCGCAGCGGACACCTCTACGCCTACATGGGTTACGGCGTCGTTCCCGATATCCTGACCACCGCCAAGGGCCTGGGCGGCGGTTTCCCCATCAGCGCCATGCTCACCACCGCCCCCATCGCCGCCAGCCTCAACGTCGGCAGCCACGGGACCACCTACGGCGGCAATCCGCTGGGCTGCGCCGTCGCTGGCGCAGTGTTGGATTTGATCGGCGATCCCGCACTGCTGGCCGGGGTGCGCCACAAGCACGCGCTGTTCATGGCGGGCCTGCGCAACCTCAACGAACGGTTCGGCGTATTTCGGGAACTCCGTGGTAAAGGCTTGCTGCTCGGTTGCGAGCTGGAGGAACCCTGGCGGGGCCGTAGCCGGGATTTCATCAAGGCCGCCCTGGATGAAGGTTTAATGGTGTTGGTGGCCGGACCGGATGTGATCCGACTCGCCCCTTCGCTGATTATCCCCGATGAATTGATCGAAGCCGGACTGGAACGTCTCGAACGGGCGATCGCGCGAATCACCGCCGGGTAATCGCTTCGCTCCTGGCACAAACAGCGCTTTCAACCGCTTGCAGCTAAGCTAGACTAGACTGCAAAGCTGGAGGGGGTGAAACATGCTTGTCCATTCTTTGCAGGAACAAATCATCAAGGTGATCGCTTCCGACCGGTTGCGCCTGCCGGCCTTCCCCTCGGTCGCCATGAAACTGCAACAGGCGCTGCACGACCGCAATACCCGAATTGCCGACGTGGAAACCATGATCGTCGGCGACCAGGCGCTGGTCAGTCAGATCCTGCGGGTCGCCAACTCCTCGTTCTATCGAGGCTTGCAAGCGGTCCCCACCATCCAGAAAGCGATCATTCGCCTCGGCATCCGCCAAGTGGCGACCCTGGCTATGGCGGTCTCCCAACGCAGCCTGTATCGGGTTCAAGACCAGCGGCTCGGCCAATACATGGAGCGACTCTGGCAACACGCCTTCGCTTCGGCGCTGGGCAGCCAATGGCTAGCCCAGCGTTGCGGTTACCGCGAGCAGGCCGAGACCGCCTTTCTAGCCGGCTTGCTGCACAATATCGGTCAACTGGTGATCATGCAGGTGATCGACGAGCTATGCGCCGGCCAAACCCTGCAAGGCGCGAAACTGCCGGAAGCATTGTTGCTGGAAGTGCTGGACAGCAGCATGCACAACGCCCAGGGCTACGTCTTGATGAAGCGCTGGAACCTGCCGGAGGAATACCGCATCGTGGCTCGCGACCACCACCGGGAATTCTCTGAGAGCGGCAATCTCTTGCTGGTGATCGTCCGCTTGGTGGATCAAGCCTGCGACAAACTCGGCATCGGCCTGCATCACGACTCCAATGTGGCGCTGGCTGCCACCCCAGAGGCGACGCATCTGGGCATCACCGAAATTCAACTGGCGGAGCTGGAGATTCTGCTTGAGGATGGGCGCAACGCCCAGTTCGGTTGAGGGCGACCCGTTCCGGATCGATCCCGCGGCGTGGCGTCTTCAGGTCTGAATGCACTGGTAGCGGATCAGGTCGGGATTATTGTCCAGGACTACTTGACCGAGACTGATGACGCCGCGGTCGTGCAGGGCGAATTCCTCGCGCCGCACGAAAAACCGCGCGCCGTTGTCCAGTAGCAGATAGGTGCCGTTGGTGCTGTGATCCGCCAGCACGAACTTGCCCTGCCGGAACTGGATATCGGCATGGCTGCGGGACACGAGATCCCGGTCCACCACCAGATTGCTCCGCTCGCCGCGCCCCATGGTGAAGGGTTGCGCGCTGGGCATCACTTCGACTCGCCGGCCGCGATGCTCCAGAATCAGGCGGGAATAAAACAGTCGGCGCAGAGTGTCCTGCCCCCCGCTGGACATCTGGGTCAGACAGTTCGAGTCCTGCCAGATGACTTCGAAAATTTCCATCTCATCCTGTTTGCCCCGGACCCACGACAGACCGAGACTGCGGGTGATTTGGACGAGATCGGACGGCAAATGCCCGACCGTTTCGCGGGTCGTGATGATCTGGTCGGCCTTGGAGAGGGACACCATGCGCGCGGCGACATTCACCGCATCGCCGAACACATCGTTATTCTCGAGCAGCACCGAACCGTAATGCAGGCCGATCTTGCAGGCGATGTTCAGTTCCGCCAACATCGGATCGTCCTTCACGGCCCGATGCATCTCGCAGGCGGCGCGCACGGCCTGTTCCGCGCTCGGAAACCGGCTCATGATCTCATCGCCGATGGTCTTGATCACCGAGCCGCCACGAGCGGCGGTCTTGTCCGCGAACGCCTCCAGCACCCGCGTCTCGATCTGCCGCGCGCGCAGGTCGCCGCACTCCTCAAACAAGCGGGTGCTGCCGCAGATATCGGCGAACAACACGCTCGCCGCCACCTGCCGCGCCGCGGCGGCGGCTTCTTCATGCCCGGCCATCAGGTCGCTCAACTTCACTTTCATCAACCGTCTTTCCCCCACCCATGGTAGCCGGCGTCAGTCATAGCCGCGCGCCTGCAATCCGGCGATGATGCGCCGCAGATTTTCGCCCGCGACGCGCTCGTAGCGCTGTCGGAAAAAATCCGTGAAGAAAAAGGTCGGCCGGTCGCGCAAAGACCGCAGGAAGCGCAGTTGGGCGGGATAGTAGTCCACATCGGCCAAATCCGCGCACTCGGCGCGAATCCGGCGTCCGTCCCACTCGCACTCGTTCCAGGACCGGCCGAAACCGGACAGATCGATGTCCACGATAAACCGCTCGTCCAGGTGACGCGGCGACTCGCGGTGAGCGGTGATCAGGATCAGATCCCGCACCCGCCGCCGAAAATCCGGTTCGGCGTCTCCCGCGAAACAGCCTTCAAACAGTTCGGCGCTACGCTGCTCATTGTCCTTGGCTCCGGGGTGGTAGATCGCGTCGTGAAACCACAACGCCAACTCCACGGCATCGGGATCCTCCATCTCGGTCGACGCCCGGTCGAACTCGCTCAGGCAGTGCTGAATATGATCCAGTGTGTGGTAATGACGATGCGACTCGCCATAGAGTTCGGCCAACCGGGCGTAAATCGTTTCCGCGGTGGCCGATCCGCCCACCAGGCAGCGCGCCCACAGCGCCGCGAAGCGCGCCTTTTCCCGGTTCGGCCGTTCCAATGCCCGGCTCGAATTGGCAGTATCTCTGGACCGCTCGCACATCCCCAGCCTCCCGGAATTGCTTCCTGTTCACTGCTTCTCTACACGACCAACGCCCTGTGTCCAGCGTTATCGGTCGCTCTCCCGCGCCACGAAGTCCTGAATCAACCGCCACGCCATGCTCATCGGACTGGGCAGGCCGGGCAAGGCCTCGGGCGCGAACCAGCGGGCGTCGAGCAACTCCTCCCCGTCCACCCGCACCTCGCCCTCGGCATACTCGGCGGTAAAGGCGACCATCAGTGAATGAGGGAACGGCCACGACTGGCTGGCGAAATAATGCAGGTTCCGCACTCGAATTCCCACCTCCTCGGCGACTTCCCGATGCAGGGCCTGTTCCAGAGTCTCGCCCGCCTCCACAAATCCCGCCAGCACGCTGTACACTCCCGACGCGAAGCGCGGCGCGCGGGCCAGCAGGATCTCCCGACCGCGCTGGATCCGCACCATCACCACCGGAGACAGCCGCGGATAGGCCTCCAGGCCGCAGGCCGGACATTGCCGGACCCGCTGGTCGCCGAGCCGCTGGGTCGGCGTACCGCACCGCCCGCAAAACTGATGCGTGCGGTCCCATTCGATGAGTTGCAAGGCGTGTCCGGCCACCCCGAGCAGGCGCTCGTCCAGGCGGGCCCACAGACCGCGCAAGCTTTCGAACCGCAGCCCCGGCGGGGGCGAAGCATCGACGACCTCGGCGGCGTGACAGGGCCGGTCGCCCAGAACTCCCAGATACAGACAGCGCGCGGGCGGCCATTTGGCGAATGGCCACCGCGAAGCCACCGGCAACTCGACCCCGGTGGCGGTGGGCCGCACCAGCAGCTCGCCCCCAGCGAACACTAACCACCAGGCCGGACCCTCGATATCCGCCGCGGGCAACGAGGCCGGCTGAAAATCATCAGGAAGGGTCAGCATCGCGAAAACGCCCTCCTTCGGCTAATTTCCCGGAGGCGCGCATACCATCGCGCCCAAACCGAGAAGGAGATGGGGACGATGGGGACGATGGCGCCATGCCGGGGGATCACAGCAGCTCGCACATGATAAAGATCACCTTCAGATCGTGCCCCGAATACGAGCAGTTGAACGATTTATTGCACTGTCGCCGAACTGATGGCGACGGTTTGACCAACTTTCATACCGCCAAGCCCCGGTTATGCCGGAAGCTTGGCACGCTCGATCAAAGCGCATCGTAGCTCAGGATGTTGAAAACCATGTCTTCTGGGCTCTCGCCGCGCAGGATGAAGCTGAACGGCCGGCCTTCCGCCAGCTTGGCCGTCATCATCTGCTGCGTGTGGGCATCGATGTAAGCGATCAAAATCTTGCCGTCCGGCGTTTTGATCTCGGTCGTGTAGCCGCCCTTGGGCGCGCGCTCGGCCAGCATTTGTTTGAAGCCTTCGCCTTCCTGGCTGTATTCCTTCGGGCCGTCGAGCGAGGTGAGGGTGCCTTGCGCGCGGGTGATCTTGCGCCAAGTCAGCGAGGTTTCCGGATCGTAGCCCGCGATGTCCTTCTCCCGCGCCGCCTTGTCCTCCGCCACCGCTTTCAGGAAGTCCCCGAAGTCCGGATAACGCAGGGTCCATTCCCAGGTTTTCGAGTAACCGCGAATGAAGTAGGCCGCATCCGAGACGAACTCGCTCCAGGTCGCCGTCCCGGGGTCGTCCTCTTTCCGATTCTCGACAAAGCTCATCAACTGGCTCTTGATTTCGTCCTGGCGATCGCCGATTTCCACGAAGAGGCCGGAACCTAGGGCCACGCCGACCTGCTGTTGGCGCGGCGCGGCCACCAGCACGGCGCCATTCCCGACATCCATCTTGCCCACGCGCAGCAGGCGCATCATCGCGTAGGCGTAGTCGTCGGCGCTCATGCCGTGCAGGTCCTGGACGATCAGCGTGACGACCTCGACGTCTTTGGTCTTGGCATAGTCGAACATCGCCCGCGCCAGCTTGGCTTTCTCCTGCGGATCGAACAACCCGGTTTCGTCCATGACGAAGCGATCGAATTTGTACGGCACCGCATCCTTGCCGGGTACCGGAATCGCGTCCAACGTGCCGGGCGCGGCGACCACCGGCCCGGCAGTCGGAACGGGTGCGGCGGGGGGT
>DAIRDI010000162.1:6153-7156 GCA_036796235.1 Candidatus Competibacteraceae bacterium
GTAAAAATACCCCGCGACCAGCCCCACCATCAACACCAGCACCGCGGCGGCGATGACAAGCGTGCGGCGGGGGTTGGGGCGGTGGGCGTGACCGGCGCGACCGGCGCTGAGGCGGCGGGAACCGGCGCGGGTTCGGCTTTCGCCACCGGCGGCGGGGATGCCGGCGCGGGGGCCGGCGCGCTCGCCGCAGTCGTCGCGGTGGCAGGTTTGCCGCCCGCCGTCGCGCTGCCGGCACATTGGGTGGATTGCTGGCCGCACGCCTGCTTCCAGCCTTCCTGGACGGCGGCGACCCGCTTGGGGCGACCGGGATGGGTCGGGCTGTCCTGCATGGGTACCAGCGTTTCGAGGGCTTTTTGCGCGTCGGGCATGGAAGCGCCCATTTTGTACAGCACGAAACCGCTGAATTTGTCCGCTTCCAGTTCGATGGGTGGCCGGCTTCCGCCCGGCATGAGGGTGTGCCCCGACAGATGGTGGCCGATCTCGTGCGCCATGATGCTCACGGGAGCCCAATCGTTGTTTTTGGTCGCGTTTTTCACGTCGCCCATGAATTGGCGGTTGAAGGCGATCACCCGGCGCGGCAACTTGTCCGAATCGATCACGATCATCGCGGCTGCGTTGGGCACCTCGCCCTCTACCACATCGAAATTCTGCGGAAGGCCGGTGTATTTCATGATCTCCGCGACGACGATTTGCCCATCGGCGCTCGTGCCCTTGGAGAGATCGGGTGGCGAAAAAAGCATCGGACTGCCGTCATAGGAACAGGCCAGCAGCCGGTTGGCCAATTCGGCGGCCAGCTCGGCTTTCGACGGAGCCGGCGCGCTGGCGGGAGCGGCGGGCGGATTCTGGGCGAGCGCGGCCCCGGTGACGAACGCCATGCCAACGCCGCCGACCACAGTCGCGGTGGCGGTCAACAAGCGGCGTCTGTCGAGATCGACGTCTTCTACCTTACTCATAGGCAGTCTCCTGTGTGAATTTTTCGTTGGATCTAAATTTTTGGAAGGTT
>DAIRDI010000163.1:0-7108 GCA_036796235.1 Candidatus Competibacteraceae bacterium
CCCTCACCGACCCCCTGGTGGAGTTGCTGAGAAACCATCCCAAGGCGACGTTCGATGTGCTCGAACTGCGCCATGCTCTGGAAGAAGTCGCGGCCTACTTCGCCGCGCTTCGCGCCACCGACGCCGACCGGGAAATTTTGCGCCGCCGCTTCGCCGAACTGGAGGGGATTCAACACGGCGAACATGCGCCGCACAGCGACGCCGTGGTGGACGCCAATTTCCACCTCGCCATCGCTGACGCCTCGCACAACGTGGCGTTGATCCACGTCATGCGCGGTCTGTTCAATTTGCTGTTGAGCCATATCTGCCGTTCGCTGGAGCGGCTCTACACCCGTGAAAGCAGTTACGTGATGGTCCATGCCCAGCATCAAGCCATTCTGAAGGCAATTCTGGAACGCAATCCGGAGGCGGCCCGACAGGCGGCCCACGTTCATCTGTCCTTTGTCGAAACGACCTTGCGCGATATCGACGAGGAAGCGGCCCGGCAGGAACGGTCGCGGCGGCGCTTGCATCACCGGCTGGACCTGGAAACCAGCGCCTAATCCTCGTGGCGTTCCACGAAACCCACGAACGTCGGCAGCATGGCCAGCACCGGATCGTGATCGCTGGTTGGTTCCGATGCGCCGGGATGGACGTCGCTGTTCAAATGATGGATGCGCGCGGTCGCGCCGCGCCGCAGCGCGGGGCTGACCAGAATATGATCCAGCGCCTGCGGCTGATGGCCGTGCCGGCGGGTGTAGCACTGTCCGTGCGGCAAGTCCTCCAGCAGATTATGGAACGACTCGCCCTTGAGCGCTTTCAAGGTCTTGGAGCCGGGCAGGTCGTTCAGGTCGCCCAGCAACACGATGGCTGCCAGGGGATCGCACGCCAGTAGATCGGCGGCGAAATGCTGGACGACTTCGGCCTGGGCGTGCCGCTGCTTTTTGGCGTAGTCCTCCTCGCGGCGGTTCAGGGCGCGCATCGATTTGAAGTGGCAGACGATCACGAACAACCGTTGACCCTGGACCATGAATTCCATCGCCAGCGCCTTGCGGCTGGGCGCCCAGTGATGGCGGTCATCGCCGGCGAACGCTGGATGGGTGGGGGCGATGCGGCCAGGGTTGAGCGTCAGACTGGGACGCCGGCCTTCGCCGATCCGGATGCCGACGCTGTCCGTGGGACCCGCATGGCCCCGGTCGGAAAAATCCACCCGGGTCGGATCGAACAACACCCCGACCCGGATATTGGCGCCGACCATGCCGCCGTCCTGGTTGGCCAGCGGGGGAATTTCCCGGAAAGCATACCGGGGACCGCCGGCGGCGCGCACCGCGTCGATCAACACCTGAAACGCTGGGTCGGCGGGGACCGGGCCATTGGTGAGGACGGGGTTTTCCGCCACGATCTCCTGCACCGCCAGAATGTCCGGCCCACCTAGATCCCCGGCGATGATCGCGCCCAAGCGCGCCAGACGCGAAGGTGGCGCGGTCGCGCCCAGATTGCAGAGGTTGAAGGTGGCGATGGTCAACATGGCGGGTTCCGGAAGTGATTTTCGCTAAGGTTAACGCGAAATTTAGAGGTTCGCCCGCGCGATCGGGGTAGTGACCCGGCTGCATCACTTAGAGTTGGGCTGAAAACGCAGCCGCGCTCGCACCCGTGCGCCGCCCAGCGCGCCGCGGCCGATCTCCAGGTGGCCGTAATAAACCTCCTCGACCAAATCCCGCACCACCGCCAGTCCGATGCCGTGACCGGCCACCGTGGGATCGGCGCGCTGGCCGCGGCCGAGGAGCAACGGCCCCTGTTCGGCGGGAATGCCGGGGCCGTCGTCCTCGACCTCCATCACCAGTTCGGCGCGCCCGTCGCGCTCGGCGGTCCAGGCGCGGACCACGACCTGCCCTTCACACCATTTACAGGCGTTGTCGGCCAGATTGCCGAGGATCTCCAGCAAGTCGCCCTCATCGCCGTAGAACACGGTTTCCGCCGCGACCTCGCCGGTCAATCGCGGCGCGCGCTCGGCGTAGACCTTGGCCAGCGAATCGAGAATCTTGCGGGTGATCGGCGCGACCGGCAGCGGCGCGCTGAGGGCGATGCGCCCGGACGCGGCGGCCCGCTGTAATTGATAGTCCACCGTGCGGTTCATCCGCTCCAGTTGTTCTCCCAGCGCGCGGCGTAGTTCCTCGGACCTGCCGCCATTCTCCAACTCGCCGCGCAACACGGCCAGTGGGGTTTTCAAACTGTGCGCCAGGTCGCCCAGGGCGTTGCGATAGCGTTCCAAATGGGCGTGGCCCTGGCGAAGCAGGGCGTTCAGATTGGCGGTCAGCGGTAACAGCTCATCGGGATAATCGCCGCTCAGTTCGGAGCGCTGGCCGGTTTCGATATCCTTGACTTCGGCGGCAACCCGACGCAACGGTTTCAGGCTCCAACGCAGGATCAATCCCTGCACCGCCAGCAGCACGCCGGTCGCCGCCAGCAACCAGCCCCACAAGCTGCGTCGAAAGCTCCAAATCTGGTCGCGGAAAGTCCACTGCGCTTCGGCGACCCGGAAGGTGTAGATCTGGTAACGGTTGCGGGCGATTTCCCAGCTCACCGTAAAGGCCAGCACGAACAGCGGCGCACCCTCGGAGGACTCCAGCGACGCGAAATGGGTCTCGCCGGGATTGCGCACCGCCGGGAAGAACGGGAACGCCTGCCCCAACAGCGAGGGCGAGCGCCACACCAGGTTGCCCTGACCGTCCATCACGTCGGCGTACAGGCCGGAATCCGGGGTGGAAAACCGGCCTTCAGGCAGGGTTTGGGGCAGGGTGAGACGATTGAAGGTATCCAGGTTGGCCGCGCCCAGCAGCATGTAGAGCTGGGCTTGCAGGCGATCCTGCACGGCGGCCTGGGCGCTGTCGCGAAACGCCCGGTCCAGGGTCAGGCCGGTCAGGCCGAGAAAGGCGGCCAGCACCACGCTGGCGGCGAGGCGCAGGCGAGCGCCGAGGGACCGCATCAACGGTTCAGCCGGCGGTCCGTTCCAGGCGGAACCGGTAGCCGCGGCCGCGCAGGGTCTCGATGGGATTCAGGTCGCGGTTGGGATCGAGCTTGCGGCGCAGGCGACCGAGCAGCACTTCCAACACGTTGCTGTCGCGGTCTTCATCTTCCTGGTACAAATGTTCGGTCAGCTCGGTTTTGGAGACCACCGTACCGGCGTGCAACATCAGATATTCCAGCAGCTTGTACTCGTAGGCAGTCAGATCCACCGGTTGACCGGCGAGCGTCACCTGCTGCGCTCCGGTGTCCAAGGCGATGGACTCGCAGTGCAACACGGCCTGGGTCCAACCGCCGGTGCGGCGGATCAGCGCCCGCAGCCGCGCCAGGAGTTCTTCCGTGTAGAACGGTTTGACCAGATAATCGTCGGCGCCGGCCTCCAGACCCTCAACCTTGTCCTGCCAGCGCCCGCGCGCGGTCAGAATCAGGATTGGAAAGCGCCGGCCCGCCGCCCGCCAGCAGCGGATGACTTCGATCCCCGACAGATCCGGCAGGCCGAGATCCACGACCGCCGCGTCCAGCGGGTATTCCTGGCCGAGATACAGACCGGTGCGGCCATCGGCGGCGGTGTCCACGGCATAGCCCTGCTCGCGTAGTTGGGCGGTGACCCGCTCGCGCAGCGGGGCTTCGTCTTCGATGATCAGGATACGCATGGTGGTCGAACGCCTCTCAATCCCGCACTGCGCCGCTGTCGGCGTCGTAATGCAGGCTGCGCACCCGGCCGTCCGGTTGCAGGACGCGCACCCGATAACCGGGCCGGCCGTTGCGATTTTCGCCCTCGACGCCCAGCACCCGACCGCCGGTCGCCTCGCGGGCGGCGTTGGCGGCCCGGTCGGGATCGGCGTACTGGCGGGATGAAGCGCGACCGTCGTCGCCCCGAGAGGACCGCCCGGATTGCGCCTGCGCGCCGGCTGCGGCCAGCAGACTCACCAGCACCGCCAGCACCAGGCATCGTGCCAACCGTAATCTGTCGGACATGTTCGTGGGTTCCCACGTGTAATTGAATTATCTTAAAGCTTATTGAGTTAAGAATGAATAAGGGCTGAATCATGACACGGGACAGCCGCCGGAACAACGAATGAAAGGTGTTCAGTATGGATTCAGCCAACCGTTTCTAGGCTGAATCGCACGCAAACAAAAACCTCGGCGCGGAACACCAAGGTTTTAAGAGTCTTTAAATAACAGGAGTGGGTTCAATGAAGAGACAATGGCAAGCAGGATTCATCGTGGCTTTATTGCTGGCGCTGGGGCCGAACCTGGTTTGGGCGCAGCGGCTTGATAGCCGGAGTATCGAGGTCGATGTCATCAATGATCGGGGCCGGGCGTTTCCGCAGTATCCGGTGCGGCGCGCCGGCGGGCCGACGGCCTATCGGGCGCACCTGGAGGCGGTGCAGGGCCAACGCTACGCGATCCAGATTCGCAATCGCACCGACGAGCGGATCGGCGTGGTGATCGCGGTGGACGGGCGCAATATCATTTCCGGAGATCGCTCCAACCTGCGCCGGGACGAACGGATGTACGTGCTCGAACCGCATCAACAGGAAACTTACGAGGGGTGGCGGACCGGCCGGGATCGAGTCAACCGGTTTTATTTCACCGACGCCGGCGATTCCTACGCGGACGCCTGGGGCGATCGTTCCGCGATGGGCGTGATCGCGGTGGCGGCGTTCCGGGAAGTCGCGCCGCCGCCGCCACGGCAGCCCTGGTCCGATGATTGGGATGACCGGCCCGAGGCCAAACGCGGCTTGCAAAGCGCCCCGCCGGCCGCCGCGCGCGGCTTGCAACGCTCGGAGCCAGGCACCGGTTATGGCGAGCGTGAATGGTCGCCGTCGCGGAGCGTGGAGTTCGATCCGGAACGGCGACCGTTCGCCCGCTATTTCCTCAAGTACGCCTGGCGCGATACGCTTTGTCGGGAAGGCGTGATCGACTGCGATGATCGGCGTCCTCCGCGTAACCGGTTCTGGGACCAGGAAGAGTACGCGCCGCCTCCGCCCCGTGACGAGTGGCGTTAAAAGCTGCTTGAGTGGTTGTTGTCCGCCCCTCTCCCCCAACGGGAGGAGAGGGGGTTCTCCATGATGAGCAGCAGAATTGAGTCGTCGGGATGACGGCGGGCGAGTTCGGCCACAAAGGCATTCGGGCAATCGGCGCGCGAGTCGGGCAACACGAGCGAATTGCCCCCGCGTCTGCGGCACAGGCGACGCCTCAGGCATCCGTAGTATTCCGGGCGGCCCGGCCACGACGGCAGCGAAACTTTTATGAACGCTTGCTGCGGGGGCGGGGCGGCGCGGGAAAGCGCGGACGCGGAGTGGTTTTGCGTCAGCCATGCTGATGCCGGACGCAGTATAGAGAATTCACGTCAGGTTCAATCATTCCGCCGCCAGCGCCGCCACGGCCAGAACGTGGGCAGGCGGCTGATCGATCACGCCGGGTTGCGCAATCAAGGTACCCGCCTTGTCGCGGATGACGGATTTTTTCTTCATCGCCGCCAACCGCGCCAGTTCCCGCCGGGCGGCGGGATCGTGAACCGTCCGCCGCGTTTCCTCCAGGATGCCGGCGAGCCGGTCCAGCACCAGCGAAAGCTTGCGCGGCGAGAACGTCGCCACGCCGCCGCCGATGACCTGTTCCAGCGCCAGCAACACCGTCGCCCGGCCTGCCTCCCCAGCGGCGTTCAGGGATGCCAGCGCCTGATCCAGTTGCGCGAAGCCCTGTTCCGTGTCCCTGATTCGCCCGGCCAGCGTTCCCGCGAGGTCCGCGGGCGTGACGCGGCCATCGCGCAGTCCCTGAACCAGGATATCGACGCACCCTTCCCGCTGCGGGGCTTGCGTTGCGAGCAAACCTGGCGCCAGTCGGTCCAGATGCGGGCGGATATCCACTTGCAGCAGCCTGCCCTGCGCCACCAGACCTCGGGTCACCTCGCGGTAAAAATCCTGCTTGCCGCCTTGGCGGCATAGGCCGGCTTCGAACAGGCGTTGGGCCACGGGGGGAAACTGGAACGCCAGACCCTCGACCCACTCAGGGGTCGCGAAGTAGTGGAGATCCGCCAGAAGATACGGCCACAAGCACAGGTAGGCGGTTTCCTCGCCTGGGTAATACGGGAAGGAGCCCGACAACCGCGCGAACAGCGCCTCGGACAAGGTTTGGGGCGCGAACAGCAGTTCCGCCAGCAGCGCGGAGTGTTGTTGGGGCGCGCGCGGAATCTTGTTCGACCAGCCGCGCGTCGCGGACAGCCGCTCCAGCAACCAGGGCGCGCGCCCGGCGATGCCGGCGTCGTTCAAACCAAAGCGGCAACGCAGCGCGGCGTTGAACAGTCGGAACGCGACGTTCTCGGCAGCATCGGGATCGTACTGAAAGATTTTGATGCGCAACGCATCCAGAACACCGCCCAAGCCATCGCCCGCGACTCTATTGGAAAGCACGTGAACCACGGGTTCGGTCGGCGGGTGCTTCTCGAAGCGGCGCAGCCACCGGTCGAGCGCCGGTGCCGCCTCGGGATCGGGCGCCAGGGCCAGGGTCAGGGCATCGGCGAACGACGCATCGAGTTGGCTGAGACCGGGCGCGAGCCGGTTCCAGGCGGCGGTGCGCTGGTCGGGTAAAACCGGCAAGCGATACAGCGCCGCGCCCAGATCCTCGGCATCGAGCAAATGCGACGGGAACGCGGTGAAACGATCCGCGAACACCGTTGGGGTCAACCAGCCGGCTCCGTGGGTCGGCGTGGACAACAGGGTGTCGTGGCCGGCGGCGATCAAAACCGATACGTGTTTCAATCTTCGCCGCAGGGCCGGCTTAAAATTAAAATCCAGCAACTGCCCGCCCAAGCTGTCCTTGGGGAAACTCGGCGGCGGCTCGCCGAGCCAGGCCCACGTCAGAAATAGCGCCGACAGTTCCGCGCCCCGCCCCGACCAGCCGGATCCATCCAGCGACCCGTGTAGCCACCTTTCCAGCTTGTCCAGCACCGGCGCGAGGATCGCGTCGACCCGTCCGGCGTGGACCGACTGGGAGAAGCGCAACATACCCGCGAAGATGCGTTCGTAATCGGCCTGGGCGAACACCCGGCGCTGCGTGTGGGCGATATCCAGCGCCAGGGCCTCCGCCGTCTCGTGCAACG
>DAIRDI010000164.1:0-7088 GCA_036796235.1 Candidatus Competibacteraceae bacterium
GTTCATGGCGGTATCTCCTGAGTGATTCGTAATAGCGATCATGGCGAAAGGTCCTGAAGGGTTGGAAAGGTACGGTTTCAGCAGGGATTGGCGACGGCCAGACCCACGCGAGCACGGGCGCGGACGCGGCTTTTCGCGGGAGTCCGGGGCGGCAAATAAGGGAATTTAACGCGCTGGCCGGTCGGCTTCCCGCCGCGCCGGGTTTTGCGGGGGGCGAGCTGCGCGCCGACCCGCACCATGCGCATCACATCCTCCGTGGCCTTGACCAGCAGCCGGCCGGCCTTGGCGATGGCCTCCTCCAGCGAGCAGGGCCGTTGCAGGATGCTGGCGTAGGCGTCGATGCCGTGTTGGAGGTTGAGCGTCACGCCCTTGCCGAGCGTGCCCGCCAAGGCGATGACCGGCAGACCGTGCCGCTTGGCGCGTCGCGCCACTTCGGCGGGAATCTTGCCGTAAGGGGTTTGCTCGTCCAGGCTGCCTTCCGCCGTCAGCACCAGATCGGCCTGGGCCATCAACTCGTCGAGGTTCAGGTACTGCATCACGATGTCGTAGCGGGGATGCAGCCGGGCGCCGAGCAGGGCGTGCAGGCCCGCGCCCAGCCCGCCGGACGCGCCGCTGCCCGCCTGTTCGGCAACGGCGATGCCCAGATCCCGCTGAATGACGGCGGCGTAGTTTTCCAGCGCGGCTTCGAGCAGGATCACTTGTTCGGGCGTGGCGCCCTTCTGCGGGGCGAACACTCGCGCCACACCGCGCGGGCCGAGCAGCGCGTTGTGCCAGTTCACGGCGGCGTCGATTTGCACGCGGACCAGTCGTGGATCGAGACCGCCGAGGTCGATGCGGCGCAGTCGGGCCAGTTCCGCGCCGCCCGGCCCAATCTCTTGGCCGTCCGCGTCCAGCAGGCGCGCGCCCAGCGCTTGGGCCATGCCCGCGCCGCCGTCGTTAATCCCGGAATCGCCGCAGCCGAGCAGAATCCGCTCCGCGCCGGCGTCCAACGCAGCCAAAATCAGTTCGCCCACACCCCGGCTGGTAGTCAGGCAGGGGTCGCGGCGGTCGCGCGGCACCAGGCTCAAACCGGCGGCGGCGGCCATTTCCAGGACGGCGGTGCGCGTCGGCGCGCCACCGAGAAAACCGAAATGCGCCTCGACCGGCTGGCCGACCGGCCCGGTCACCGTGACGAGGTGCAGCGTGCCGCCGGTCGCCTGAACCAGCGCCTCGGTGAAGCCTTCGCCGCCGTCCACCAGCGGGGCCTTGAGAATCCGAGCGTCGGGCAACACCGCGCGCACGCCCTCGGCGATGGCCTCGGTCACATCCAGCACGCTCAGGCTTTCCTTGAATCCGGAAGGGGCGATCAGCACATTCATTGACATGGAAGTTCTCCAACAACAGGTTAAGAGCCTTGGAAGCGACTCCCAGCCGTCGTATCGCCGGGGCTTATCGCGTCTCTTGCCGATAACAACGAAATGGCCGGAGATTTATTCCCGAGTTTTTTGCTCTTGTTTCGAAGTTTCGTGTTCCCCACCTTCTTCTACCCCACCTTCTTCGCGGCTAGACTATCCGCCATGGTCCGCCCCCTAGGTCCGCCGAATGAAAACCGACAACCTGTTTTACCGGATCTTCAGCACGCTGCCCGGTTTGGCGCTGGAGTTGGCGGGCGTCACGGTCGCCAATCCTGGGGGTTACTCGTTTCGCGCCGAGGAAATCAAACAGACCGCGTTCCGTCTCGATGGCCTGCTGACGCCGCCTCCCGATGATTCCGACGCTCCGCTGATTTTCTTGGAAACCCAAGCGCAACCCGACGATGATTTTTACGGGCGGTTCTTCGCGGAAATCTTTCTCTACCTGTACCGCACCGTTCCCCGTCCAGGCTGGCGGGCGTTGGTGATCTATCCACGCCGGACCACCGAACGACTGGATCCCTGCTACGCGTCGCTGCTGACCCTGCCTGAAGTACGACGGGTTTACCTTGAGGATTTGGTCGAAGTCCCAACGCCCAGTTTGGGAATCCAGTTGCTGCAATTGGTGACGGCGACCCCCCGCACCGTACTCGAGCGCGCCCATCGCCTGGCGCGGGCAGTTCGAGCGGCTGGCCCATCGCCCCCGTTTCCGCCGGCTGAAGTGCTCGATCTGATTGAAACCATTGTGGTCTATCGTTTGCCCAAGCTGACCCGACAGGAGATTCAAACCATGCTCGGATTCACTCACACCGATCTCAAGAAAAGCCGTTTTTACCAGGAGGTGTTCGCCGAAGGTCAAGAGGAAGGCCGCCAGGAAGGCCGCCAGGAAGGCCGCCAGGAAGGCCGCCGCGAAGAATGCATCGCGCTGGTGCTACGCTTGCTGAACAGGCGCCTCGGTCGCCTCCCAGCCAGCGAAACCCGGCGCATCCAGCACCTTTCCCTCGCCGCCGCCGAAGCCTTGGCCGAAGCCTTGCTCGATTTTCAGAACCCCTCCGACCTGGCGACCTGGCTGGCCGCCCGACCGGATGAGACCTTTTGAGCCATTTGCTGGGTGGTTCAGGGCATCGCCACGATCAGCTCCAGCCCCAGCGCCGGCCAGATCAGTCCGGAGAACAGCAGCAGCAACAGGAAGTGCAAGGGCAATAGCACCCCACTCAACCGCAGCAGGTCGGCGGGACCGTAGGTCGCGGCCGGCAACTGCGCGAACAGAGCCACCGGTTTGGCGCTGACGGTAAAAGTCAGGCAATAACCGCTGGCGATCGCCGCGCTGAAGGCCAAGGCGGTGGGATCGTAGCCCAGCGACAGCGCCAGCAGAATCACGGCGGGAATCAGGATGGCGGCGCGGGCGCTGCGCGAGGTGATGACCAGATGCGACAGCAGGCCGATGGCCGCCACGCCGCCGGCCAACCACAGATCACCGCCCACCAACCAGGATTCCAACCCGGCGAACATTTGACCCACCAGCCACTCGGCGGCGCCGGTCCGCGCCAGGCTCGCGCCCAGTTCCAGGGAGGCGGCCAGGAACACCAACAAGTTCCACTCGACCGCCTTAAAGCCTTGCTTCAGGGAAATCGGCCCCAGGCCGGGCCAGGTCACCGCCAAAGCACCCAGTACCGCCACCAGGGTGTTGTCCAGACCGTGCCAGCCGGACGTCGACCAGAGTCCCAGCAGGGCTAAAATCACCCCGACCACATAATACTGGCGCGCCTTCGATAGGCTCGGATCGACGGTTTCATGCCCGTTCGCCCAGTCGGATTCCAGCATCAAGGCTTGTTGCCGTTCCTGACCGGTCAGAAAGAGGCGCAGAATCACCCAGGTCGAGCCGAAGCTGCTGACCAGTGCGAAGGGCAAGCCCAGCATCAGCCAACGCAGGAAATCCAGCCGCTCGCCGCCCAATTGCGCGACCAGATCGGCGGTCAGCAGGTGCGCGCCGGCTCCGGTCAGCGAGGCGGCGGCGGACAACAGGATCGCGGTGGGAAACACCAGAGCCAGGACTTTGCCCACGCGCGGCTGGTTCAGCCGCTGATTCAAGGCCAGGAATACCGGGGCCATCAACGCCGCCCGCGCCGAGGTGGCCGGCACGAACAGCGCCGTGACCAGATTGGCGGCGGTCAGCCAGTAGCAAAGCTGTTCGACCGACCGCGCGCGCCGCGCGACCGCCGTCACCAGCCGTTGACTCAAGCCCGTGGCGTTGGCGGCGGCGGCGATGATGAACGAGGCCAGCATCAACCCGATCAAACCGTGGCCCAGCGAATCGAACATCGCCGTCGGCTCGACGACGCCGGTCAGGGCCAGGGCCAGCAGCGCGGCCAAGGCGACCAGAGTCTCCTCAAACCGGCTGAGCACCCAGGTGCCGACCGTGATACCGAAGATGATCAGGGCGCCACGCGCCGCCGGGTCCAGTTGGGGAATGCCGTACCAGACGCCGGCCGCGAAGACGGTCGCCGCCAGCAGGCCCGACAACCCGCGCCAGCGGGAGGGCGGCAACCGCCGGGCGTTAGTGATTGCCATGGGCGCCGGGCAGGAGGGAGCAACATTCATGGTGGGCATCGGGATAATCCTCACACGCGTAGGGATGGGGTCGATCCGGCGGCGTCGCGCCGGCTTTGGTCGGATAACGAGCGACGGGCGGGCTTTATTCCACTGCGGGTGGGTTTTTGCGGGACTGCTTTGTACGCTCGCGTCAGCGCTGGCGGCTCCGCCGCCGGATCGGGAACGGCTGGCGATGGCCATCGAGCGCGCGGGGAGCTATCTCAGCGCAGCGGTCGGCCCCGACAGACAGTTCGTCTACCGCCGCTGGCCGGACGGGCGCGAGTCAAAACCAGGCGACCGCTACAACGTCTTGCGCCACGCCGGGACGCTGTATGCCTTGGCGGTTTACGACCGATCCTGGCGCACCGATCCGGCGCAACGCGCCGCCCTGCGACGCGCTGGAAGGTTTCTGCGGGACTGCTGTCTGGCTCCACCGCCGCATCGTCCCGATCTGCTGGCAATCTGGTCGCCGTCCGAGCTGGAAGGACCGAACAAACCCTTGCAGGCCAAACTGGGCGGGGCGGGCCTGGGACTCGCCGCCTTGTTGGAACTGGAGAAGGTCGAGCCGGATTTCACGCCGCTGGAGGATTTGCGCCGCCTGGGTCGGTTCATCCTGTATTTACAAAAACCGGACGGCGACTTTTACGCCAAGTACATCCCCTCGCGCGGCGGACGACGCGACGACTGGGTTTCCCTGTACTACCCCGGCGAGGCGGCCCTGGGGCTGGTGTTGCTGTACGAACGCGACCCCGATCCGGCTTGGTTGCACGGCGCGGCGGCGGCGATCGGGTATCTGGCCCGCCAGCGCGGTGGCCAGACGGATATCCCGGCCGATCACTGGGCGCTGCTGGCGACCGCCTGGTTGTGGCCCCTGCTCGACGGTCCCGTGGATTTGCCCTTGAGCCGGGCGCTGGCGTTGCAACATGCCCGACAGATCGTGCTGGCCATGCTACACGAGCAGGATCGGGTGTCTGGCGCTTCCCGATTCGACGGGGCTTTCACCGCGGACGGGCGAACGACGCCCACCGCCACCCGGTTGGAGGGTCTGTTGGCGGCGCTGACCTTTTTACCGCAACAGGACGATGGTCTGCGCGCGCGCGTCGCCAGCGCCGTGCGGCGCGGCGTGGGATTCCTGCTGCGCGCCCAGATTCAAAGCGGACCGTTGCTTGGGGGCTGGCCGCGCGTGGCGCCGGGCGGAGAAGGCAAGACAGCGCGCGCCGGGGATGAGGTGGTGCGCATCGACTACGTGCAGCACGCGCTCGGCGCCCTGTTGCAGTACCGGACGCTGTTTGCGCGGTAAGGTCGATGGTCAAAAAAATTGCAAGGGACGGGAATATAGGTCGTCTGTCGCCCGTTTTCGGGATAACGGACTGCTCGCGAACAGGGATTGGCGTTCATTTGTTAAGCGAAAACGTGGAGATGCCAACGATGCGCACGCAAAAAACCTTTCTTGCCATAGCCCTTGCCGCCAGTCTCGGGGCGTTGACCGCTCCAGCCATGGCCAACGTCTATTTTCCGCCTGTTTTAAGTCCGGTCACCATCGACGCCAACGTCCCTGACATAGGGAGGTGCGTTTTAAACCGCACTCGTATCAAGAGTAATCTTTTACCAAAAAAACCTTCTTACTATAAGAAAGTGCATTATGAATGGCGCCCGCGTCAAAAGTAACCCTTGGTATCGGAAAAAAGCGCGTTAAACGTATGCGATGCATGGATCACGGCAATCCTGGCTCAATTAGCGAATCAGGCAAACAAAGATCTGGTGGTTTTTTGCAATTAGGCAGTCCATTTTGGACTTAAGAAGTCTATTTTGGACTTAAGAAGTCCATTTTGGACTGCTGATTTTTCAAAGAATCAGTCTGATCGAGAAGGACTTACCCCCTTCCTTATGATTGAAAAATGGGACTATAATGATTACGATCAGCCAATGGTATGATTAATGCTTTAATCCGATATGCCATTAACAAATTCGCTATTCGAGGTGTAATCATGAGCCAGCCCATTCCTGATGTTGCCATTCCCGTGGTATTTCCCGACTTCCTCGTCACGGTTGATACGCCGCCGGTCAATATCGGTGTGCCGGATCTGCCCTTCATTGACATTCCGGGTATCCCCGATCGCGTCAACATCCCAGGCTCTAAGCAAAAAGTCCCCTACCTCGGTCACGCGGGGGCATTGTTCTTTGAAGGCGTCTCCGGAACGACAAAGTACTACGAATATGGTCGCTACGACACCGCCGCGCTCGGTATCGTCCGGAAGGTCACCGTGCCCAATGTTAAAATGAACACGGCACGCCCCACCAAGGAATCCCTATTTGCTCTACTCGCCAAGGTTTCTAGTTCGTCGCGCCAACCCGGTCGTATTCTTGGAGCCTATATTCCGCTCGCCCCCGGTATGTATCGCAACATGCTGGCTTACGCCGAGAAACGCTTAAAGGAGAATACGAACCCAAAACGCAATGCCTATGATTTATTTTTTAATAGCTGCAATCACTTCATGAAAGAAACCTGCAACGCAGGCTATGCCGGTTTACCACCAGTGGCGATTCCAAACCCTGCGGGATATATCCAGCTTGTGAGGCAGTCCTTTCCAACACTCGATTACTCCAGCACTGGTCTAAAAGTGCCATCACTTGGATACTAAATCAGATGGTTAAATCTATCCGGCTGTTTCTTTTTTATTTAATAGTCGCTTTGCTATTCCTCGGTATCGCGCAAGGAGGGACGCCCGAAAACCATCCTGCTAACGTACCGGCTGAAGCCATTTGGATTGGGGGACCCGATGGAGGAGTCTTTGTCGCACTTCAGGTTAAAAATACCTCTCGTGGCATCTTTCTTGCGGGGGTTTATGCCGACCATACTGGGGAAGTCCTCTACAAAGGGAAGTTGCTTCTCACGCCTCCAAAGCCCGTACTCGCCTCCACTAGGGATCCCGCGCTGTTTGTTGCCTGGGACGGAACCGCCCTGCTGTTAGCAGATGGTCGCCGCATGGTCATCCCAAAATGACTTAATCGGAGTCCGATCAGAATGAGGTCGTGACACCCGCGTTCGGAGGAATCATCAAGGCCTGATCGCCCGCTTCCAAACCACGAGCCCGAGCCACAAAG
>DAIRDI010000165.1:0-7070 GCA_036796235.1 Candidatus Competibacteraceae bacterium
CGGCTGGAGCCTGCCGTTTCAGGTCGATCCCGTGTTGCTGCTGGAAACCGTGGCCCTGGCGGTGGCCGCCGCGCTGCTGGCGGGTCTCTATCCGATCTGGCGCATGACCCGCACCCGGCCGGCGGAGGCGTTGAGGACGGAATAGCAAAGCAAACAAGACGATGAAGATCAAGATCAAGCGCTGTTGGTGGTGGGGTAGTTTTTTACTCCTGGCGGGCCTGGCGATAGTGATGACCGATTACCTCATCACCTCGCCGCCGTCCGACCGCGCCGGCGGGGTCGGCGTCAGCGCGGCGCTGGGCGGTGAGGACCATGCCGGTTATCAGCGCGCCGCCCAACCCCGGACGTTCCAGTTCCCCGCCGATCACGGGCCGCACCCGGAATTCCGCAATGAATGGTGGTACGTGACTGGCAACCTGACCGACGCCGGCGGCCGCCAGTTCGGCTACCAATTGACCCTGTTCCGCATCGCCCTGGCGCCGACGCCGACGCCGCCGGTGGCGGATTCGGCCTGGCGCACGAATCAGATCTACATGGGTCACTTCGCGCTTACTGATGTCGCCGGCCAGCAACATCATGCGTTCGAGCGCTTCAGCCGGGCGGCGCTGGGGTTGGCCGGGGCGCAAGCCGCGCCGTTTCGGGTCTGGCTGGAGGACTGGGAGTTGGCGGGAACCGAGTCCGCTTCAGGGTCCGACGTATTTCCGCTGCAAATCCGCGCGCGTGAGGGGGACATCGCCATCGATGTGACGCTGACCGCCGCCAAGCCGATGGTCTTGCAAGGCGACCGAGGGTTGAGTCAGAAAAGCGCCGAACCGGGCAACGCCTCCTATTACTACTCTTACACTCGCCTGCCCACCCAGGGTACGGTCCAGATCGGTCAGCGACATTTCACCGTGAGCGGCGCGAGTTGGCTGGATCGGGAATGGAGCACCAGTGCGCTGGGACCGGAGCAGAGCGGCTGGGACTGGTTTGCGCTGCAACTGGACGACGGACAGGATGTGATGTTCTATCGCTTGCGCCATACGGATGGCAGTATGGATACCTTCAGTAAGGGAGTACTGGTCGCGGCCGACGGTCAGGCGCGCTTGCTGCGCTGGGACGAGGTGGATCTGCAACCGCTCGACCATTGGATCAGTCCCCACACTGGGGACCGCTATCCCATCCGCTGGCGGTTGCGGGTACCCGCCCAGTCTCTCGACTTGACCGTGACGGCAAAACTCGTCGATCAGGAAATGCGGCTGACGGTTCGGTATTGGGAAGGGGCGGTGTCGGTCGAGGGGCGGGCTGGAGACCGTACCATCAACGGGCGCGGTTATCTGGAAATGACGCGGTACGAGCCGGGTGCCGCCGCTCGTTGAACTCACTCTCCATCTAATCACAGAGCGAACGACGGGCTGATCCCTAACCAAGACCGCGCTGCCGCCGCGCCTCGAACAGAAAAATCCCCGCCGCCACCGACACGTTCAAACTTTCCACACCGCCCTCGGCCAGCGGAATTCGCGCCAGCCGGTCGCAAACCTCGCGAGTCAGCCGCCGCAGACCTTTGTCTTCGGCACCCAGCACGATGGCGGTCGACACGGTGAAATCCACGTCGTAAAGACGGTGTTCCGCCTCCCCCGCCGCGCCGACGATCCAGACCCCCTGATCCTGCAAACCCCGCAGCGTTCGCGCCAGATTGGTCACCGGCACGAACGGCGTAATCTCCGCCGCCCCGCTGGCCACTTTGCGCACGGTGGCATTCAACCCCACGGCCCGATCGGTGGGCGCGATCACCGCATGGACGCCGGCGGCGGCGGCGCTGCGCAAACACGCCCCCAGGTTGTGTGGATCCTGGATTCCATCCAGGACCAGGAACAACGCAGGCTCGTTCGCCGCCGCCAGCAAGCCGGGCAGATCCGCCTCATCAAGCCCAGGCCGCCGGGCCTCCAGCCGGGCGACAATGCCCTGATGGCGGGCGCCGCCGCTCAGCCGATCCAGTTCCGCGCGCTCGGCGCAATGAACCGGGATCGTCTCGGCGGCGGTCTCCAACAGGTCCCGCAGCCGCGCATCGCGCCGCTGGCGTTCCACCCACAACGCACGCACCCGGTTTGACTCGTACTTCAAAGCCGCCGCCACCGCATGCAGTCCGTAAACCAGATCCTCGGCCAAGGCCGCGTCACCCTTTCCGCCGTCCGCGATGCGGGCGCTTGCGGCGCGCGCTGCTCTCGCCGCGGTCCTGCACGGGCTCGACCGGTTCGAAATCAATCTTGCGTTCGTCCAGATCCACCCGCGCTACCTGCACCATTAACCGATCGCCCAGCCGGTAGACCTGCCCGGAACGCTCGCCGTGCAGGCGATGCCCCACCGGATCGAACTGATAAAAATCATTGCGCAGGGAGGTGACATGCACCAGCCCTTCCACGAACACCTCGCGCAGTTCCAGAAACAGGCCAAAGCCCGTGACCCCGGTGATGATGCCCTCGAAGGTCTGCCCGACCTTGTCCAGCATGAACTCGCACTTCAACCACTCCACCGCATCGCGCACCGCCTCGTCGGCCCGCCGTTCAGTCATCGAGCAATGCTCGCCCAGACCGAGCAGATCGACGTGGGTGTAGGGGAAATCCCCTGGCTTGCCGCCGTTGAGCGCATGGCGGATGGCGCGATGCACCTGCAAGTCGGGATAGCGCCGAATCGGCGAGGTAAAATGCGCGTAAGCATCCAGAGCCAGCCCAAAATGGCCGATGTTGTTCGGATTGTAGACCGCCTGGGCCAGCGAGCGCAGCATCACCGTCTGGATCAGATGCACATCCGGCCGGTCGCGAACCTGTTCCAGCAGCCGGGTATAGTCCAGCGGCGAGGGTTTATCGCCGCCGCCCAAGCCCAGGCCCAATTCGCCCAGAAAGGCCCGCAGCTTGTTCAACCGGTCCTCGCTCGGCCCATCGTGAATCCGGTACAGACCCGGCATCTTTTGGCGTTGCAGAAAACGGGCCGCCGCCACGTTGGCGGCGATCATGCATTCCTCGATCAGCCGGTGAGCGTCGTTGCGTTCGGTGGGCAGGATGCGCTCGATCTTGCGATCGGCACCATACTCGATGACCGTCTCCTGGGTGTCGAAATCCATCGCCCCGCGCTGCTCCCGCCCGATCCGCAACACCTGATACAACTCGTGCAGTCGGTCCAGATGCGGGACCAGTTCGGCGTATTCGGCGCGGATGCGGGGATCGCGGTCGGCGACGATGGCCGCCACCGTGTCGTAGGTCAGCCGGGCGTGGGAACGCATCACCACCTCGGCAAAGCGCGAGCGAACGATCCGGCCCGCGGCGTTAAGGGTCATTTCGCAGACCAGGCACAGCCGGTCCACCTCGGGATTCAGCGAACACAGGCCGTTGGATAAGGCTTCCGGCAGCATCGGGATGGCCCGATCCGGGAAATACACCGAGTTGCCGCGCTTGCGGGCTTCCTGATCCAGGGCCGTACCCGGCCGCACGTACCAGGACACATCGGCGATCGCCACCAGCAGCCGCCAGTTGGCGCCGCGCTTCTCGCAGTAGACCGCGTCGTCGAAATCGCGGGCGGTGACGCCGTCGATGGTCACCAGCGGCGTGGTGCGCAAATCCAAGCGCCCCTGGATGGCGGATTCCGGAACCACATCGCCAAAATGCCGCGCTTCCGCCAGCGCCGCGTCCGGCCATTCCACCGGCAGGCCGTGGCTGGCGATGGCGATTTGGATTTCCATGCCCGGGGCCATGTGCTCGCCCAAGACTTCCTTGACCCGACCCAGCGGTCGGCTCTGGGCGCTGGGTTGCTCGAGCAGTTCGACGATGACGATCTGGCCGGCCTGGGCCGCACCGCGACTGTCAGGCGGCACCATGATGTCCTGATTGATCCGCTTGTTATCGGGGATCACGAAACAGGCGCCGCGTTCCTCGTGGAACCGTCCCACCACGGTTTGGGTGTTACGCTCCAGCACCTCGACCACCGCACCCTCGCGGCGACCCCGGTAATCCACCCCGATCACCCGCGCCACCGCCCGATCGCCGTGCAATAATTTGCGCATCTGCCGAGGCGACAGGAACAGGTTGTCGCCGCCCTCGTCGGGGATCAGGAACCCATGGCCCTCGGCATGCCCGATCACGCGACCGGGCACGAGGTTCATCTTGGTAACGGGTCCGTAGCCCTCGCGCCGGTTGCGGATCAGTTGCCCGTCCCGCTCCATGGCCCGCAGGCGGCGGGACAGGGCTTCGACTTCCCAGTCGCCTTCCAGCCGCCATTCCGCGAGAAGCTCGTCCAGCGTCAGCGGCATCCCCCGCTCTTCCAGAGTCTGGACGATGAACTCCCGGCTGGGAACCGTTTTGCCATATTTTTCCTGTTCCCGAGCCGCGAAAGGATCGCTTTGCTGCCAGGAACCACGTTTTTTATTAGTCATTGCCAATCATTATTTGGAAGGTTGCAGAGAAGTGAAGAGAATCAATTGACACTTTGGGGGTCAATCCGTATAGTCCGCTCCCGTCGTGTCCGCAGGGCGCGATGATGAAGCCGAAGTGGCGGAATTGGTAGACGCGCTAGGTTCAGGTCTTAGTTGGGGAAACCCAGTGGAGGTTCAAGTCCTCTCTTCGGCACCAAATTGAAAAAGCCCGGTCAATACCGGGCTTTTGCTTTTCCTGCCCGTTATTCCGTGAAAGGGTTCCGCAATATAATGGTATCGGCCCGATCCGGCCCGGTGGAGATTATATCGATCGGCGTATGGCTCAACTCCTCAATGCGCCGCAAATAGGCTTGGGCGGTGGCCGGCAACTCTTCATACCGCCGCGCGCCCACGGTGGACTCCCGCCAGCCCGGCCACTCCTCGTAAATCGGCTGGCACAGGGCCAGCGCTTCGGCGCCCAGCGGCGCGCTGTCGAGCCGATCCGGTCCACACCGATAACCCACGCAGACCTGGATGCTGTCCAGCCCATCCAGTACGTCCAACTTGGTCACGCACAATCCCGACACGCTGTTGTTCAGGATCGCGCGCCGCAGGGCCACGGCGTCGAACCAGCCGCAGCGCCGCCGCCGACCGGTGGTCGAGCCGAATTCGTGGCCGCGCTCGGCCAGATAATCGCCGGTTTCATCGAACAGCTCGGTCGGGAATGGTCCACCGCCGACCCGAGTGGTGTAGGCCTTGGTAATCCCCAGCACGTAGTCCAGATAGCACGGCCCCAACCCCGTCCCGGTCGCCGCGCCGCCGGCGGTGGTGTTGGAGGAGGTCACATAGGGATAGGTGCCATGATCGATATCCAGCATCGCGCCTTGGGCGCCCTCGAACAACACGTTGTGGCCACGCCGCCGGTGTACGTCCAGCAGTTCGGTAACATCCGCCGCCAGCGGCCGCAACCGTTCGCTCATCGCCAGCGTTTCGTCGAGCACCTTCTGGAAATCGACCGGCTCGGTCTGGAAATAGCGTTGCAGCACGAAATTGTGAAAATCCAGCACTTCACCCAGCTTGGCGGCGAAGCGTTCCCGATAGAACAGATCGGCCAGCCGCACCGCCCGTCGCGACACCTTGTCTTCATAGGCCGGACCGATGCCGCGCCCGGTGGTGCCGATGGCCCGTTCGCCGCGCGCCTTCTCGCGGGCCTGATCCAGCGCCACGTGATAGGGCAGGATCAGCGGACAGGCCTCGCTGATCCACAACCGCGCCGTCACCTCCACGCCTTGCCGTTCCAATTGGTCGATCTCGGTCAGCAACGCCGCCGGCGACAGCACCACGCCGTTGCCGATCAGGCATTGCACGCCGTCGCGCAGGATGCCGGACGGGATCAGATGCAACACGGTTTTCTGGCCACCGATGACCAGGGTATGACCGGCGTTGTGCCCCCCCTGAAACCGCACCACCACAGCGGCGTGTTCCGTCAGCAGGTCCACCACCTTGCCCTTACCCTCGTCGCCCCATTGCGCGCCGATGACCACCACATTCTTGCCCATGTCGGTTCGTTTCCCGTGAGTGAGTTCGCGTTATTCTAGCTGTTTTTGGGGAACGCTTCCGGCAATAGGAACCACGCTCCATGCTCCGTCGCGCCGCATCAGGACGTGATCGCAACCCAGTTCCAGCGGATCCACCGCCACGCCCGGCAATGCTTGAATCACCCGCTCGCCCCGACCGCGCAATTCAGCGATCCAGCGCTCCAGCGCGGCATCCGTCTCGGCGGGCGCGCCGATCACCCGGCGGGTTCGATCCGGCGTCGTGCCGATCCGCAACAAAGTCGCAAGGTCGGCGCTGAAGCCGGTCGCCGGCCGAGCGCGGCCGAACACCTGGCCGATTTCATCGTAACGCCCACCCTGCGCCACCGCCTGGCCTTGTCCGGTCACGTAGGCGGCAAAGACGACCCCGGTGTGGTAGTGATAGCCGCGCAGTTCGGCCAGATCGACGTGAATCGGCAATTCCGGCCGCTGGCGCCGCAACGCTGCGGTCAGATTTCGCAACACCGACAACGCTTCGCGCACCACCGCACCGGCCTCGGTTAAATACACTTCAGCCTCATCCAGCACTTCGACCCCACCATTCAACTCGGCCAGCGCCAGAAACCGTGCGGTGCAGGACGCCGGTAACGACCAGGCGACTAAGTGCTGGCGAATCTCCGGTAGCGCCTTACGCTGCAAGGCTTCGAACAGCAAGGCCTCACGCTCTTGCCCCAAATCAGCTCGGCGCACCAGTTCGCGAAAAATCGCCACGTGCCCCAAATCCAGATGGACTTCGCCGATGCCCGCCACCCTCAGCGTTTCCAGCATCAGGGTCAGCACTTCCAGATCGCTTTCATGTCCCCGGTGGCCATACAGTTCCACGCCCGCCTGATACGGGCTGCGGGACCCGCCGAACCCATCGGCGCGGGTTCGTAGCACCTCGCCCATATAGCACAGCCGAGTCGGCCCGGCGCGCTTTAGGAGATGGGCGTCGATCCGCGCCACCTGCGGCGTCATGTCCGCCCGCACTCCCATCATCCGACCGCTGAGCTGATCGGTCAGTTTGAAGGTCTGCAACTCCAGATCGTTGCCCGTCCCGGTCAGCAATGAATCCAGAAACTCGATCAGCGGCGGGATCACCAGTTCGTATC
>DAIRDI010000166.1:0-7041 GCA_036796235.1 Candidatus Competibacteraceae bacterium
TCCCACCGAACCGCCGCTCGACGACGACCAAGACCTCACCCGGGTGCGCGGCGCGAGCCGCCTCAGCCGTGAAAGGCTTCGGGCGAGGCCAGGTAGGCGCGTTCCTCGGCGGTGCTGGTCCTGCCCAGAATGGCGTTGCGGTGCGGGAAGCGGCCAAACCGCTGGATCAGCGCGTGGTGGTGGCGGGCGAAGCGCAGGCTGTCTTCCAGACCGGCTTGTTGGTACAGCCGCACCGAGCGTTCCTGGTCGGCCAGCGCCTCGCCGTGCATGAACGGCAGGTACAGGAACTGGCGCTGGACGGGCGGCAGGGTTCGATCGAAGCCCCGAGTGATGGCCCGGTCCGCGACCGTGCGGGCGGCGGCCTCGGTGGCGAAGCTCTCGGGCTGGCCCCGGAACAGGTTCAGCGGGAATTGATCCAGGACGATAGTCAGCGCCAGCGCCCCTTCGGGGGTGGCCTCCCAGTCGGTCAACCGACCGGCGGCGGCGGCCCGGTAGGTCTCCAGAAACCGCGCCCGCAACTGCTCGTCAAAGTCCGGCGTGGCGGCGAACCACAGCGGCTGGGCGGTCTCTGCGAACCAGAACGTCAGGACTTCAGCGGAGCGAGCGAGGGTGGGGGGGTTGTCATTTTGGCGCCTCCTCAAACATTTCGACAGCCGTTACCATGGTCTCTGACGGTATTGTCGCGCCCGTTGCCGGGCCTGATGCAATTCCGCGTCGTTCAATTCGGCCTGGAGACCGGGCTGCCCATCCAGCGCCTCCCGTTCGCTCTGCTCGGCGGCCAGGCCCAGCCAGGCGTAGGCTTCGACCCGGTCTTGCGGCACGCCCTTTCCGGTCCAGTACAAGACCGCCAGGCTGCTTTGCGCCGGTGCGAAACCCTGGAGCGCGGATCGCCGCAGTAGATCGGCAGCGCGCTTGTAGTCCTGCCGTGGCCCCAGGGTGTAGTAACTGCCCAGCTCGAACCGAGCGGCGGCGTGGCCCTGGGCGGCGGCCAGAGCCTCCACCGCATCCAGCGCCGGTCGATTGCCATACAACCCACCGATGACATACAAGGTTTCCGCAACCCGTTCGGGCGCCTCGGCCAACGCCGCCGGGCCGTAGCGGTAGCGCAGCGGACACACGCGGCCGGGGGGTTCGCGCATGGGGATGCTCCTCAAACTCCTGAAAAATCGCCCGACTCTCGCGGAGCGCGGACTCTCAACCCTGCAACAGCGCATCCAACCGACCGGCGCGATCCAGCGCGGCCAGGTCGTCGTAGCCGCCGACGTGGATTTCGCCGATGAAAATCTGCGGCACGGAGCGCCGCCCGGTGCGCGCCATCATGGTGTGCAGCAGCTCTGGATCGCGGTCGACCGCGATTTTCTTCAGGTCGGCCACGCCCTTGTTTTTCAACAACTCTTCCGCGCGCCGGCAAAACGGGCAGTTTTGCGTGCCGTACATCGTCACTTCAGGCATCGTTGGTCGCTCCAAATTTCTGGCATCGGCAGGCGGCCGAGGTCGGCCGTTCAGTATCCTGGAAACATCGAGATCACCGGTTTCCGGCGGGTCGTCGGCGGCTTCAGGAATCTTTACGCTGTCCGGGTGATTTTGGATGCGAACCATGATAAAGGTTCAAGCGGGATAACCGACCCGAGGTGTTTTTTGTGAACGGGCAAGTGATCGCGTGGCCCTCATGCCCGAGCCGGATGACTTTTGCGTGTTCCGCCGGCAATGGCATACCCTCCGATCCTTCCTCGACCATCCGCTCCTGAGTCCACTGGGGGTCTGGAACCACCACCATGATTCTCGTCGATCCAAACGCCGCCGCACGGCCCGAGCCTCCCGTCCACGTCCGACCGAAGGATCGCGGTCGGCCGCGGCGGCGACCGGTCGAGCAGGTGCTCGCCGAGATCCTCCAGACCGTCTTCGCCGACCGGACCGGCCCCCTGGTCATCGCCATCGGCGGCCCCGGCGGCACGGGCAAGAGCACCTTCGCCGACCGCCTGGCCCAGCGGTTGGGCGATGCCGCGATCCTGCGGCTGGACGACTACAAGACGGCGCGGGCCGCCCGCCGACAGGCCGGCCTGTTCGGCCCGCACCCGGCCGCCAACCAAATGGACCGGATCGCCGCCCATCTGGCGGACTTGCGCCGCGGCCAACCCTTCGCCAAGCCGGTCTACGATCCCGCCCTCGGCGATGCCGGACGGACCGAGACCTACGCCCCGGCGCGCTTTAACCTCGTCGAGGGCGAAGTGGCGACGTACCCCGCGTTCCGCGCCTTGACCGACTTCGCGGTGTTCCTCGACGCCCACTGGCGCACCCAACTCGCCACGCGGTTGAGCCGGGATATCAAGCAGCGCGCGTACTCGCTCGACCGGGCCGTCGCCACCTTCCTGCACAGCAACTTGCGCGAATTCAGCGCTCATGGGGCCGCGAGCAAGCATTGGTCGGACGTTCACCTGTTCCGCCACGATGACGGGCGCCTGGAACTGGAAGCGGTGTCGCCAGCGTTGTACCAACGGGTCCACCATCTGCTGCACGAAGAGGTGGAGACCATCGAACTGGCGGGGTTGATCGTGCCGCTGCTGACGCCGTTCGGCGCCGACGGCAAGATCGCCCGGCGGGCGTTGGTCGAACACCTGGACGGGTTGGCGGCAGCCGGCGTGCGCCGGGTGCTGGCGGGCGGCACGACCGGCGAGTTCTTCGCCATGACGCCCGCCGAGCGGCTGGAAGTTCTGAAGCTGACGCTGGAGTATTTTCCCGGACTGGTGCTGTTTCAGGCCGGCGGCGGCCCGCTGCCCGAGGCGGCGCGACTCGCGCGGCAAGCCCAGGAGTTGGGTGCCGACGGCATCCTGTGCCTGCCGCCGAGTTATTACGCCGACGCCCCGGCCGCAGGTCTCGTCGCCTATCTGCGCGCGGTGGCGGCCGCCATCGAAATTCCGCTGATTCTCTACAACTTCCCCCGCCACACGCGGAATGCGCTGACCCCGGCGATCCTGGCGCAGGTCGAACACGCGGGTCTGAAGGATTCCGCCGGGAATCTGGCGCTGCTCGCGGCGACGCCGCACTACTTCATCGGGGATGACGCCCGCATCCATCGCGCGCTGCGGGCGGGAGCGCGGGGCTTCGTCAGCGCGGCGGCCAACGCCGCGCCAGCGCTCTACGTCGCGCTCGAACAAGCCGCTCAGGCGCAATGCTGGCGGGAGGTGGCCCAGATACAAGTACGCATCCGGCGTTTGTTGGAGTGCTTGGGCGACCCGCAGATTGCCGCCCTCAAGTACGGGGTGCGGGCCCGTATCCCCGATTATCCGGTGGCCGTGCGTCCGCCGCTGGCGACCTTGCCGCCGGAGCAAGGTGCGCCGCTGGCTAAAGACCTTCACACAGCAGCGCGCGGCCTGTCCACCGCCGGCGATCAACGCTAAGGGAGATTTTCCAGAAAAACTCCGGGCGTGTTTCAGGGTAAAACCTTAATTTTTTTGAAATACACACTGAAGGTGAGCAGTAGAGCTATCGGAATACCCAGTTCTAGTATTTCCTCTACTACTGATAGATGGCTGGATGCCATTTCTCCAATTTCGACACCTACTCTATTAAGTTTTCTACCAATTCCGTCCAATAGCTTGGAAATCACTAAGAGCATAAGAACGATCAATGCGCCAATAGAAGTTATTGAGCGGCTCATCAAGCCATAATAAAAAGTTTTTAAATGATGGAAAAGGATACGTAACAGAATGTAAATCAGTATAAAAACAACTAGCGCGCCAATAATTTTTTCTAAAAAATGCACATCACCACTCAAAAAAAATCTTGTTTTCAGTATTCCAGTAGTTGTAAATTTCTTGTCGAAATCGAGCTCTCGAAGCATAAAGAAAATAACCATCATGAAAAAATAATTGTATCGCAATAAGTAAGCGAAACCTCCCTTGTATAAAATAAATAAAGCGCACCAGAAGTACCCAAAAACCGATGCTAGCTCGACTATTCCATGTTCTCTCAGAAGGATACTCCTGTTACTGACTTCCAAGGAGAGAGTAACCATGATTAATAACACTAACAGCAAACCAGTGATCACGAAACCCATGATTGCCTGTCTGTCTGTCATAGGCGAAGCCTCCGTAGTAGCGGGTAGCATTCTACATTTGGATTTCACACCAAAATCCCAAATTCGCGCCTGACAAAATCCGGGCCGTCCAGTGGCGTAGCGCCCCGAATGGCCTCCAGTCATCGCGGCGAGCGTTGATGCCGCGAACGCGCTGAGGATTACCAACCGCTCCGCGCGAGGCGCACGCAGCCTTCAAACACTTTGCTGTAGTAGGCGCTGACGCCGCCGTAGAAGAAATCCACAGTCCACGCGCTGTGGTGATTCGCCGGGTAGGCGGACGGTGTTGCGCGAGAGATTTCATTCATCGCCTTGTCCTCGGTTGGAAAGTCACGTTGATTGATCCGCGCATTCGGCACACCGCGTATAGGTCGGATTGACTTCCAGTCGCCGGACGTCGATGGCGCGTCCACAGATAAAACAGTCGCCGTAGTCGCTGGAGGCGATGCGCCGTAAGGCTCCCTCGATCTGCTGCAACTGATGTTGTCGCCGCCGCTGGGTCTCCAGCGCCATTTGCTGGGCTTGCAGCGCATCCATCCGGGACAGCCGGCCGACGCTCGCCTGATCCAGTTCCACGGTCTGCGTGGCGGTCCGGGCATGAGTTTGCAAGGCGTCCAGCTCCGCCCGCTGTTGCAGTAACCGCTGGCGGAAGCGTTCCAGGTCAGCATCATTCATGGAGTCACCGCGACAAGAGGATAGGGATTCGCGACGCTCGCCACCGATCATCATGACGAATGGTGGCAAATCCGTCGTGTTGGACCTTGTTGAACATAAGCATTGAAAGAGGAGTTACCGCACGGCATGCGGATTTGATAACCGGTTTGCAGCCCCGCTCTGGGCCATGGAGCCAAGGACAGAGGAGACGCAAAAGCACGGCAGGTGGGGATGGCCAGGCAAGCGGTAGAACGACCAAGCCGGAGCGGGGCGGGCAGGAGCGGTCGGCTATCCCGGTCAAAACGAGGGCTTACACGGGCAGAGACTCCAGTGGCAGGGTGAAAATGCTACAAATAGAATACAGTTTATGAGGGTCAGTCGCAATCCGCCCGCAGACGGACGTCGCAGACCCGCCAAGCCGGGCGCTCATCGTAGACGAGGAGTCAGCGTCCGCCTCCGGAATTCCACAGTGCGCTCTCTACCTGGCATACCAAAATTCACTGGTATAGAGCGCACGGGCGCGGTGGCTATCATGATGGAAACTCCCCACGGGCGGCATCAGCTTACCCTTGTACACCCAGGCAAGCCGGCCCTTGTACCCAGACATTGGCCCCCCTCTTTCCACTGCCGGTCTTCTTGATGCCTTTCTTGAAAGGGAATATTCACCTTAATGTTTTTCATAGATAAATGGTTCTCTTCATGACACCCTCGGATCGTAGCCTGTGGCAAGGCCGGTGGATCATCGCCTTCAGCCTGCTGGCATTGGCCTCATCCGGCTTCGGGCAGACGTTTTTTATCGCCGTGTTCGGGGCCGAACTGCGGACGGCGTTCGCTCTGTCGCACACCGCCTACGGCACGCTTTACAGCCTGGCGACGCTCGGGGCCGCCGGTCTGTTGTGGCGGGCGGGTGTCTGGACCGACGTCTGGCCGCCGCGCCGCGTGGCGGCGGTCGCCGTGAGCATCCTGGCGCTGGGATGCGTTCTGATCGGCCTGGCGCCTCACGCCGCGCTGCTCGGCCTCGGTTTTCTGCTGATCCGCTTCGGCGGGCAGGGCCTGCTCACCCATCTGGCCATGACCACGGCCGGCCGCGCCTTCAGCGCGCATCGCGGCAAAGCCATCGCGTTGACCGCGACCGGCGCGCCGCTCGCCGAGGCCTGCCTGCCGGCCCTCGCCGTCGTACTGATCGGCATCGTCGGCTGGCGCGGCGCCTGGCTGCTCGGCGCGGCGCTGCTCTTGTTCGGGGCGTGGCCTCTCCTCGGACGCCTGGCCCGCCACGCCGACCATCCCCCGAGCAGCGCGTCCACCACGACCGCCGGACCAGTCCCCCGCGATTTCACCCGCGCCGAGGCTCTGCGCGATCCGGGGCTGTATCTGTTGCTGCCGGCGGCGCTGGCCACGCCCTTCGTCGTGACCGCCGTGCTGTTCCATCAAGCGGCCCTGGCCGCGGCGCGCGGGTGGTCTTTGGAACAGGTCGCCGCCGCCTTCTCCGGATTTGCCGCCGGGCACCTCGGCGCGCTGCTCGTCACCGGCCTGGTGGTGGATCGGCTCGGCGCGCGGAGAACGCTCCCGCTGGCGCTGCTCCCGATGATCACCGGCCTGACGATCCTCGCCGCCGCCACGGCGCCCTGGGTGGCGTTCGCCTATCTGGGCTTGACCGGGATGACGCTCGGCGGGATCGTGACCGCCGGCGGCGCGCTCTGGGCGGAGCGCTACGGCGTCCGGCATCTCGGCGCCATCCGGGCGGTGACCCAAGCCGCCATGGTGGTCGCCACGGCGGTGGCGCCGCTCGGGGTCGGCCTGTTGCTCGACGGCGGCTGGAGCGTCGCGGCCATCGGCGGCGGCCTGGCGCTCGGCACGGCGCTGGCGGCGCTGCTGGCGGCGTGCGCTCGCCCGCCGGTGCGATAGAGCATGTTGGGCGTTCGCGACCCGCCAGAGCGTTGCCGTCCAACCCCTTGACCGGCATCCTATATGTTGTATTTTTGCACCTTGAAAGCCCTGCGGGCCACCCTCGCCCGCATCTCGGGCGAGGAAAAGACGGATACCATGGAGACCGAGCGTGAGCGAATTCAAATCGAGCAATCCCGATGCAAATTTTTCGCATGGCGCGGAATGGGTGCGGGCAGATTTCCATCTGCATACAAAAGCTGACCAAGAATTCAGCTACAAGGGTGACGCCAATTACTACAACAGCGACTACGTCGATGCGCTGAAGAAGACCGATATCCGCCTTGGCGTCATCACCAACCATAACAAGTTTGATCACGATGAATTCAAGGCCCTCCGTTCAGCCGCTAAGAAACAGGGGATCGGCC
>DAIRDI010000167.1:0-6958 GCA_036796235.1 Candidatus Competibacteraceae bacterium
CCCGCCACGCGCTGCGCCAGTTCCTTAAAGAAAGCACAAGCCAGCATAAATGGTTCGCAAACCAGCCCTTTTAAGGTCCGTGATCATTTATTCAGGACTTTCGTTCAGGCCGGCTGGTAGGCGGGGATTCGTGGGTTTCGGAGTTCGTTACTTCGTTACACCGATAATCGCTCCATAAATCGTGCTTAGCCTGATAAAGCGTTTTACCCAGCTTTTTAGCGATCACTTTGAGTGAAAACCAAGCGTGATAGTAACAAAAAAAATGATTGCGTTTGGCGCGTTATTTACGGCATTGACACCGTTCAATTCCCGTGAGTTGTTTCAATTCTCGATGCAGTTGTTCTACGAACCAACGCACCTTGTTCTCATTTTTAACAACCTGCGTGTCGATCAAACTGGGGGGCAATTGGTGATCACCCAGTCAATGTTGCCGTTCGTGGCGACCACCTTGAAAAGCTGCACTTTAAACGGGACTTCCTTGAGTTTGACGGCAATACCGTACTGAAGTTGTTCGTTCGTCCATTCGATCTGTTGTCAATGAATGTAGCCTTGCTCTTTGCTAAAGCTGACCAAGCGATTATCTTTCAAAGTTGTCACGAAAACTTTGTCAAGTTTATGAATAAACTTGAGATTTTCTGATGCGGCATACCAGGTATCGAACAGGATGGTTTGGGATTGAAGGCCTTTTTCCTCAAAGGCTTGGCGCAGCATATCCCGAAAATGATCGTTTTTTGTCTTGCCGTCAGCCGCTGGGTCGTACACGCGAAAATCGAGGGGGTGATAATCCCCCTCATGGGCATGGACCAAATTAACAATCCCGATTCCTTTCACGAGCCTATGCCCGTTTCCGCTGTATTGACGCTTCACCAGTTCAATCTTTTGAGAATAGCGTTTATCCTGAACGCTATCATCCAAAATCAGGTACGCTTCCCGACTGTTTTCGATCAATGGTTCGGCCAGTTCCCAGACGGTACGCGCCGTATGTTTTTCACCTGTTAAATAATAGTTGATCGCATCATGACTGACGTCATCTGAATGGTTAGCAAGGTTAGTACAAGTATAGTTTATTGGAGTACTAATAACATATTCCACATAACGTTGTTTAGTGATTTTCATTCGGTTATTACATCAGATCATTGGGTTTATAAAACCCTAAGCGAAAGTCCTGAGGATAAACCGTATTGGACTACGGGTCGATGGACCTACCACCAAGTTGAGATTCATGTCGGTCCGCGTGCTCGTGGCGAATCCGCGGCGGGCGATGGAGCCTGCTGAGCAGTTGCATCCGGAAAAACCAACCCCCAGTCGATCAGCAAATCCGCGAACAAGCCCGGCGCCAGCGTACCCGTCGTCTCGTGAATGGCGGGCTTGCCATAAACGCCTTGAGGGTCGAGGGCGTAGATACTGACGACGCGATCGGTGGGATGGACCAGCCAGACCTCGGACACCCCGGCCTGTTCGTAGGCGGCGAGTTTCTGAATCTGATCCTTGGCGGCGGTGCTGGGCGAGAGCACTTCGATCACCCAATCCGGCGCGCCGCGACAACCGCTTTCCTCCAGCTTGCTCGGGTCGCACACGACCGTGATGTCGGGTTGCACGACCGTAAGAATGTAGTCGTCGGCTTCATTCCCGCGCGGCAGCCGCACGTCGAAGGGCGCGACGAACGGCCGGCATGGTTGACCGACTAGATGATTGGCGATCTGCCGGAACAGCTCGCCGACCACCGTCTGATGGGTCAGACCCGGCGCGGCCATGGCGTAAGCCACCCCGTCGATCAGCTCCCAGCGTTCGTCGTCAGGCCAGCGGCGATAATCAGCGTAAGTGAAGGTCGTGGCGGGTTTGCGGAGTGCTTGTCCCATGGTGGTCCCCTTATGGCTCTGGGAGGATGGAATCTAGCCAAACGTGCCGCCGTTCCAGCCCCAGTTCTCGGCGCTGACGCTGGTGAAATTCAGATAAACCCGGTCGGGCGGGATGCCGAGCTGCTCCTGAAGCAGAGCGCAGAGGCGTTCGGACAACTTGCGGTTGGTCGCGCCATTGAGGCCGCCGATGCTGCGAATCTCGGCATGGGCGGCGGGACCTTCGACCCCGGCCATCCGCACCGCCGCTTCGCTGACGGTGACCATGACGTAGCGTTCCGGTTTGCCGATGCCTTCGGCGAGGATTTGCGAGAGCGGCGCGAGCAGGTCTTGACGCTGTTGCTCGGACAGAGGAACCGAGGTGTGCAGGGCGAGCAGGGGCATGGGTGAACCTCCAGGATCTGGAACAGAGAACTAAAGCCCAGCGGGGCCAGACCAGCGTATAGTATTCAGGAAAGCATCCGGTGGCGAAATATTCCACGTGGAATATCGACGCGAGACGCGGGCCAGGCGGGGGCAACCACCGGATCGGAGGATTGTCCCGCGGTCGGCCGCTCAGACTCGGGCGGTGGTTCGCCCGGCCTGCCCCAAAGTTCTCCCACGGGACTGGGGCGCAATGAATAGCAACCGCAGCGCCATCCGAAGGGAAGTCCCCATGTCCGACAACCAACGCCTGCTCCTCTGGAGGCGACCCTCACCCCCGCTGTCCACTCTTCTCGCCTGGAATCGTTGCGGTTTAGGCGCGCTCCATTCGCTCCGTCAGACACGCCACCGCCGTGCGGGCGCTGGCCGCCGCGCGGCGCTGGGAATGCGAGCATGACCGCCGCGCCGGTCGACCGTGCCCGTTTCGCTCGCATCCGCTGGTCCATCTACGCCATCCTGATGGCGTCCTACCTCCTGGTGTTTTTCCATCGCATGGCCCCGGCCGTGGTCTCCGCCGACTTGATGCGGGACTTCGGCGCCTCGGGCGCCGCGCTTGGGTCGCTGGCGGCCACGTACTTCTATCTCTACACCATCATGCAAATCCCGGCGGGGGTGCTGGCGGATACCGTGGGCGCGCGGCTCGCGGTAACGCTGGGCAATGTGGTGTCCGGCCTCGGTGCGATCCTGTTCGGCTTGGCGGCCACCTTCGAAGCGGCGTTCGTGGGTCGCGCGCTGGTGGGACTGGGGGTGTCGGTGGTGTTCGTGGGGTTGATGAAAAACAACGCGGTCTGGTTCCGAGAGCGGGATTACGGATTCATCAGCGGGTTGACCGTCTTGCTGGGCAACGTCGGCGCCATCCTGGCGGCCGGCCCGCTGGCCGGAGTGCTCGCGTTCTGGTCCTGGCGCGCGGTGTTCGTGGCGCTGGGTCTCCTGGCCCTGGGCCTGGCCGCGTTGACCTGGCTCGGGGTGCGGAACAAGCCGGAGGATCTCGGCTTCCCCTCGATCCGGGAACTGGAGGGGCAGACCCGGCATGCGGACCGCGCGCGGCACTGGTGGCGCGATCTGATGGGAGTGCTGGCCACTCGCCGGATCTGGCCGGGGTTCTGGGTCAATCTGGGGATGCCGGGCAGCCTGCTGGGGTTTCTCGGCCTGTGGGCGATTCCCTTTCTCCGCGACGTGCATGGCCTGGAACGGTCCGCGGCCGCGCTGTATACCAGCATCGGTCTGGCCGGCTTCGCCTCAGGCGCCTTATTCAGCGGTTGGTTTTCCGACCGGCTGCGCCGGCGCAAACCCCCTCTGGTCGCCGGGACCTTGCTGTACGGATTGGCCTGGCTGGGGATTGGATACCTCCCGTGGACCCCAGGCCTCGTGGGGATGCTGTGGTTTGCGTTGCTGGGCTTTAGCGCCGGCGCGTTCGTCCTCACCTTCGCCGGAGCGAAGGAGGTGGTCGCCCCAGCTCTGGCGGGCATGGCCATCGCCCTGGTAAATACCGGCGCTTTTCTGGGGGCGGCCCTCCTCCAGCCGTTGCTGGGTTGGGTCATGGACTCGACCTGGAGCGGCGCCGTCGTGAACGGCGTGCGGGTGTACGGCGCCGCCGATTACCGGGCGGGGTTCGCCCTGATGCTGGGCGGGGTGGCGTTGGCGATTTTGGCGTCGGCCTTCATTCGTGAAACCCGCTGTCGCAATCTCACCCTGGACCAGTGAATGCGTCCTGAAGCTCGCGAACGAACAAGCGGCATGATTTTTGCAATTCTTTCCGTGGAATCTATCTTTGTAGGAGTCGTTGTCATGTCCACGTTCGATTTACCTGAAATCCAGCGGCGCCAATGGCGGGGACAGCCGGTCGCCATCTACTACTCGCCGCAACTGGCGATGCGCGCGCACGAACACAATTACCTGCTGCGGTTGCTCTCGGACTGGATGGCGCAGCGCGACCCCAGCCGGTTCAAACTACTGCCCCAATACCAGCACAGCCTGAGCCCAGCGCCGCAACTGCATTAACCGTGAGGCCGCCGAGACCGGGCCACCGGAAAGCCCATTTCCGGGCAACTTTGGACCGCCCGCTTCGACCCACCCCACCCCAACGCACCAACATGGGGCATAGCGGTCCAGTCGCTGGGGCGCCGCCGCGCCCCAGCACGAGGCCTTGGCCTCCGCGCGGCGGTACGAAGCGCGCGGGCCGATCTGGCCTTATACGCAGGGCAAGGCTGGGTCGCGTGCGTTCTGGCGCGGGCCGGACCCCTGGACCCATCGCTGGCCGGCCGTCGGATCGTCGCCGTGATGGAGAGCTATACTGTCCACGCTGAAGCCACGGGACGACGCCCTGATGAACGCGCCGATATTGACCGACGCCCTACTCCACGTCGATGGACGCATCGCCACGCTGACCCTCAACCGACACGACGTGCGTAACGCGCTCACCGGCACCCGCCTGATCGACGATATTGTAACCGTGGCCGAGTGGGTGAATCGCACCGACGCGGTGTCCGCGCTCATCATCACCGCGGTCGGTTCGGCTTTTTCCGCCGGTGGCAACGTCAAGGACATGGCCGAGCGCGGCGGCGATTTCGCCGGGGACGCGGCCGAGGTGGCCGCCCGCTATCGGCGCGGCATCCAGCGCATTCCGCTGGCGTTACAGCAAATCGAGGTTCCGGTTATCGCCGCGGTGAACGGACCGGCCATCGGCGCCGGCTTCGACCTGGCGAACATGGCGGATAGAAGCCGCCGCCCCTTGCATGATTGGGAGCGCTTGGCCGGAGAAAGATGGACCGGAGCAACGGGCAGTCCGTCCCGCCGGCGCGGTCGCGCCTTCCCCAGACCTGGAAGCGCCAAGCCCTAATGAAGCCCACAAGGCGACTTCTCGACCGTCTGGAAACCCCGGCGTCGGGATAAAGCCGCTTCCTTCGACTTACCGAACCGTCACCAAATCTCGTTGCGCGGCCCATTGCGCGATATCCTCGCGCTTGATCGCGGCGGCCATCAACTCGGGAAACAAATCCGGGGTGCAGGCGAAGCTCGGCACATCCAGCAGCGCCAGTTTGGCGGCGAGGTCGCGATCGTAGGCTGGCGCGCCGCTGTCGGCCAAGGCCAGCAGCGCGATGAACTGCACGCCGCTTTGCACCAGATCGTTGGCCCGGCGCAGCAGATTCCGCTCGACGCCGCCTTCAAACAGGTCGGAAATCAGCACCAGAATGGTGTTGGTCGGGTCGTGGATCAGGCCCTGGCAATAGCCGACCGCCCGGTCGATGTCGGTGCCGCCGCCCAGTTGCGTGCCGAACAGCAGTTCCACCGGATCGTCGAGGTGTTCGGTCAGATCGACCACCGCGGTATCGAACACGACCAGATGGGTCTTAACCGCTGGCAGGGAGGCCATCACCGCGCCGCAAATGCTGGAAAACACCACCGACGCCGCCATCGAGCCGCTCTGGTCGATGCATAGAATGACCTGCCGCTGGGTGCGCTGGCGCTTGCGGCCGAAGCCGATGCGGGTTTCCGGAATGATGGTTCGATAGGCGGGCTGGTAGTGGCGCAGGTTGGCGCGGATAGTGCGCGGCCAGTCCATTTCGGCGAAACGGGGTCGGCGGTTGCGCTCGGCGCGGTTCAAGGCGCCGGTCACCGCCGCCCGCAACGGCTCTTGCAGGCGGCGCATCAGTTCGTCCACGACTTTTCTTATCACCAGCCGCGCCGTCTCCTTGGTCGCCGCGGGAATGACGCCGCGCAGGGCCAGCAGGTTGGCCACCAGGTACACATCCGGCTCGACTGCCTCCAGCATCTCGGGTTCCAGCAGCAGGCGTTGCAGGTGCAGCCGCTCCAGGGCGTCTTTCTGCATCACCCGCACCACGGTGCTGGGGAAGTATTGGCGAATGTCCCCCAGCCACCGGGCCACGCCAGGCCGGGACGGTCCGGAACCGCCCTGACGCGAATCGGTTTTCCTCAGATCATCGCTACCTTCCAAACCGGGGTCGTAGAGCGCGGCCAGCGCTCGGTCGATCTCGATGTCGGCGCCGGCCAATCCATGGCTCGTGCCATCGGCCGACGCGCCGCCGAGCAGCAGCCGCCAGCGGCGCAGCCGTTCCGCGGCGGCGAGTGGATCGCGCCGATCAGCGGGATTGACTGGATTCATCAGTGAAACCCTCGGTTTCAATGCCCAGAATCAGGCTCAGGGTCGGGATCAGCCGTTCGGCGCGGTCCAGATCCCAGTCCGCCGCGGGCGCGGCGGCGGTCGGCGTCGCCGTCGGACGATCCGCGTCCCTCCGGACCCGTTCGCCGATCCGGCGGCGCTCCGGCGGCGGGAAGGTGGCAAAGGTGCGACGCACCAGCGGCAACACCTGGATGAAATGGTCGGCGCTCAGCCCGACCACCCACTGATCCAGCAATTGGAACAGCGCTTCGTCGTGCGCCAGGAGCATTCCGCCGCCGCCGAGGAACCCTTCCAGCCAGGCGGCGGCGGCTTCCGGCGGAACGGCCCGGCTGAGGGCGCGACTCATCCGGTCGGCGGCGTCGGCCCGCCGTTCGTCGAGCAGGAGACGGGCGGCCAGGCCGCGCACCCGTGCGTGGACCCCGTCGGCGTCAGCGAGCCGCCCGAGCACGGTCGTCCAGTCGGCGAGCCGCTCCGGTCGGTCCACCCATTTAAGCGCGGCGTGCAGCGCGCCGATATGGCCGGCCATGGCGGCGGCGGC
>DAIRDI010000168.1:0-6946 GCA_036796235.1 Candidatus Competibacteraceae bacterium
GCCGACCAGAAGATTCTCCATATCATGCCCCAGGAATTCATCATCGATCACCAGGAGGGCATCCAGGATCCCATCGGCATGTCCGGGGTGCGCCTGGAGGCCCGGGTCCATATCGTCACCGGCGCGGTCAGCGCGGCCCAGAACATCATTAAGTGCGTCCAGCGCTGCGGCCTGGAAGTGGACGACGTCATCCTGCAACAGTTGGCCTCCAGTCGAGCGGTGCTGACCCGTGATGAGAAGGAGTTGGGGGTTTGCCTGCTGGACATCGGTGGGGGGACCAGCGATCTGGCGGTGTTCACCGACGGCGCGATCAGTCATACCGCCGTGATCCCGATCGCCGGCGATCAGGTGACCAACGATATCGCCGTGGCCTTCCGCACCCCGACCCAGTCGGCCGAACAGATCAAGATCCAACACGCCTGCTGCCTCAAGCAACTGGCGCGGCCCGACCAGCGGATCGACGTGACCAGCGTCGGCGATCGGGCGGCGCGCTCGCTGTCTCGCCATACCTTGGCCGAGGTGGTTGAACCGCGCTACGAGGAATTTTTCGAGCTGGCGCGCGAGGAGCTCCAGCGCAGCGGCTTCGAAAATCTGATCGCGGCCGGCGTGGTGTTGACGGGCGGCAGTTCCAGGATGGAGGGCGTGGTGGAATTGGCCGAGGAGGTGTTTCACATGCCGGTGCGACTGGGTTTGCCCCAGGATGTGACCGGCTTGCAAGACGTGGTTTGCAATCCGGGGTATTCCACCGCGGTGGGTTTGTTGTTGTTCGGTCATGAAAATCGGCCGGTCAAGCCGAGTCCGGTATTACGGGGGGGGCACAAGGGATTGTGGACCCGTATGAAGAGCTGGTTTTAATGGAAGTTTTCAAGTTGTGGATCGAGAAATTCGGATCGAAAACCATCAATTGAGGAGAGATTGTGATGTTCGAACTGATGGATACGAAGGCGGAAAATGCCGTCATTAAAGTGATTGGCGTCGGAGGCGGCGGCAGTAACGCCGTGCTGCACATGGTCAGCGCCAGCATCGATGGGGTGGATTTTATTTGCGCCAACACCGACGCGCAGGCGTTGAAGGCCTGTGCGGTGCCGATCACCTTGCAGATGGGCGCCAGCATCACCAAGGGGTTGGGCGCGGGCGCCAATCCCGACATCGGCCGGCAGGCCGCCCAGGAGGACTGCGAGCGAATTCGGGAAGTCTTGCAGGGGGCCGACATGGTGTTCATCACCGCCGGCATGGGTGGCGGCACCGGCACCGGCGCGGCTCCCGTGGTGGCGCAACTAGCCCGGGAAATGGGCATTCTCACGGTGGCGGTAGTGACCAAGCCCTTCCCCTTCGAGGGTAAGAAGCGCATGGAAGTGGCCATGCGCGGCATCCGTGACTTGAGCGAGACCGTCGATTCCCTGATCACCATTCCCAATGAGAAGCTGTTGGCGGTGCTGGGCAAGGGCACCAGCCTGCTGGATACCTTCAAAGCGGCTAACGATGTGTTGCTGGGCGCGGTGCAGGGCATCGCCGAACTGATCACCAACCCCGGACTGATCAACGTGGATTTCGCCGACGTGCGCACGGTGATGTCCGAGATGGGCATGGCGATGATGGGTACCGGTCGGGCGGTCGGCGACGGTCGCGCCCGCGAGGCGGCCGAGGCGGCCATCGCCAGTCCGCTGCTGGAGAACGTCAATCTGGCCGGCGCCAAGGGACTGCTGGTGAACATCACCTCGGGCATGGATCTGACCATCGGCGAGTTCGAGGAGGTCGGCAACACCATTAAGGATCTGGCCTCCGACGACGCGACCGTGGTGGTCGGCACGGCGATCGATCCGGAAATGCATAACGAATTGCGGGTGACCATCGTCGCCACTGGCATCGGCCAGGGTGTCCCGGCCAAGCCGGCCATCGGACGCGACCGAGAGTCGACGATTCCGCACGTCAAGCTGGTGCAGCAGCGAGGAGGTGATGGGGAAGCCTTCGCTCAAACTCGCCACGAGCGATTGAGCCGACCCAAGGCGGTCGGGGATGGCCTGAGCGAACCGCGCACCGATGCCGATCTGGAGTACCTGGATATTCCGGCGTTTTTGCGCCGGCAGGCCGATTGAGAGGCATTATTGCCAGACCTCTGTCAATTCCGGTCCTTGCCAACAATCACCCCTAACCCCTCGCCCGCAAGGAGAGGGGTTTTTACTGTTAGGCGCAGGGGTGGAATCCTCCGCCGAAGCCGACTTGCCACTGCTGGCGTGGGTCGGTGGGTTGGCGCGCTGGAGCCCGCTTTTCGCAACTTAGCAACAAGCAGCGTTGCGAACAGGAAACAAAAGTTGCAAGATCGCTACTGATTAGGGTATCTTTACCGCAACGCAAGCGGGGCGAGCGGTTGCCGGCTGGTTGATCCTCCAGTCAGCGCTTTGGCGGGTGCGCAGTTAGGCCATGTCATGAACCGCGATACTCTGCTCCAGCTCTATACGACGTATTGGGGGGGATCTCACGATGATCAGGCAGCGAACCTTGAAAAACGCCATTCGGGCGACCGGTGTCGGCTTGCACACCGGCGATAAAATCTATTTGACCTTGCGGCCCGCGGCGCCCGATGCCGGCATCGTGTTCCGGCGGGTTGATTTGCCCGAACCGGTTGAAATCAAGGCCAGCCCGCGTAATGTTGGCGATACCCAACTCTCCACCTCGCTGGTCAAGGATAAAATCCGGATTTCCACGGTCGAGCACCTCCTGTCGGCCTTCGCAGGGTTGGGCATCGACAACGCTTGCGTGGATGTGAGCGCCGCCGAGGTGCCGATTATGGACGGCAGCGCCGGGCCGTTCGTGTTTTTGATTCAGTCGGCCGGCATTGAGGAGCAGAACGCCCCCAAACGATTTATCCGCATCAAGCGGCCGGTGATGGTCGAGGAGGACGATAAGTGGGCGCGATTCGATCCCTTCGCCGGTTTCAAGGTCGAGTTCACCATCGCCTTCGATCATCCCCTGTTTAAGGGCCGCAACCAGCACGCGGTGGTGGATTTCTCGACCACCTCTTTCGTCAAGGAAGTCAGCCGGGCGCGGACCTTCGGCTTCATGCGCGATCTGGAATATCTCCGAGAGCGGCAACTGGCGCTGGGCGGCACGCTGGACAACGCCATCGTGGTGGACGATTATCGAATCCTTAATGAGGATGGCCTGCGTTACGAGGACGAGTTCGTCAAGCACAAGATTCTGGACGCCATCGGCGACCTGTATCTACTGGGCCACAGCCTGATCGGCGCCTTCACCGGTTACAAATCCGGTCACGCCCTGAACAACCGCTTGCTGCGCGAACTGCTGGCCGATCGTTCGGCCTGGGAAGAAATTACGTTCAGCGACGAACGGCACGCGCCGATTTCCTTCCTGCAACCGGCCCAAGCCACGCGCTGAACCCTATCGCGCCGCTGCCGCTGTAAGGATTCCCCTTGAGACGGCTTCCCGGCCCTTCCGGGAAGCCGTTCTTTGTTTCCGGACCGGCTGCGGCCGTGGTCCGCGCCGCGCAAAAACGTCCCCTCTGGAGTATCATGACGCCCATTTTCAGTCAGCGATGCAGCGAAAAGGCCTCCGATTCATGAATATCTTCAAAGCAATCTTTGGCACCCGTAACGACCGCATGCTCCGTCGCATGCGTAAGGTGGTGGACCGGATCAACGCATTGGAAGCGGAGATCGCGGCGCTGAGCGACGCCGATCTGCGCGCCAAAACCAACGAATTCAGGAACCGTGTGGCCGAGGATGAAAAACCGGATGCGTTGTTGCCGGAAGCGTTCGCGGTGGTGCGCGAAGCGAGCAAACGCGCCTTGAACATGCGGCCTTTCGACGTGCAGCTCCTCGGTGGGTTGGTGCTGCATGAAGGCAAGATCGCCGAAATGCGCACCGGCGAGGGCAAGACCCTGGTGGCGACGCTCCCGGTCTATCTCAATGCCCTGACCGGCAAGGGAGTGCATGTGGTGACGGTCAACGATTACCTGGCCCGCCGCGATGCTGAATGGATGGGCCAGATTTACGAGTTCCTGGGCATGAGCGTCGGGGTGGTGGTCGCCGGCATGAGTCCGGAGGAAAAGCGCGCCGCTTACGCCGCCGATATCACCTACGGCACCAACAACGAATACGGGTTCGACTACCTGCGCGACAACATGGCTTTCGGGCTGGAACAGAAGGTGCAGCGACCGCTGCATTACGCGCTGGTGGACGAGGTGGACTCGATCCTGATCGACGAGGCGCGCACCCCGCTGATCATCTCCGGTCCCGCCGAGGAAAGCTCCGAACTCTATCGTCGGGTCAACGAAATCGTGCCGCGGTTGATCCGCCAGCAACAACAGCAAGAGGCAGAAGGGGAGGAAGATTCCGGGGATTACTGGGTGGACGAGAAGGTCAAGCAGACTTATCTGACCGAGCAGGGCCACCAACGGGTCGAGGAATTGCTGTTGGAAGTCGGATTATTGCGCGAGGGCGACAGCTTGTACGACGCTGCGCACTTGGGAGTCTTCCATCATCTGAACGCTTGCCTGCGGGCGCACGCGCTGTTTCATAAGGATGTGGAATACATCGTCCGCAACAACGAAATTATCATCGTCGATGAGTTCACCGGGCGCACCATGCCCGGCCGGCGCTGGTCGGATGGATTGCACCAGGCCATTGAGGCCAAGGAACAAGTGCCGATCCAGGCCGAGAACCAGACCCTGGCCTCGATCACCTTTCAGAACTACTTCCGTCTGTATCAGAAGCTGGCCGGCATGACCGGCACCGCCGATACCGAGGCCTTCGAGTTCCAGCAAATCTACGGGTTGGAAGTCGTCATCGTGCCCACCCATCTGCCGATGGTCCGCAAGGATCTGGGCGATCTGATCTTTCTCACCCAGCGGGAGAAGTACGAAGCCGTGCTGGAGGACATTCGCGACTGCCGCAAGCGCGAGCAGCCGGTATTGGTGGGCACCACCTCCATCGAAGTCTCCGAACTCCTGTCCACGCTGTTGGACAAGGATAAGACTCCGCATCGAGTGCTGAACGCCAAGCAGCACGAACAGGAGGCGGAGGTTATCGCTCAGGCCGGCCGACCGGGGGCCGTGACCATCGCCACCAACATGGCCGGCCGCGGCACCGATATCGTGCTGGGCGGCAACCTGCAGGCCGAACTGAAGGCCCTGGCGCCCGAAACCAGCGAAGCGGTTCGGGAAGAAGCCCAGCAGGCCTGGCGAATTCGCCACGAACGGGTGGTGGCGGCCGGCGGCCTGCACGTCGTCGGCACCGAACGCCACGAATCGCGGCGTATCGACAATCAGTTGCGCGGTCGTTCCGGCCGGCAGGGCGATCCGGGCTCCACCCGGTTCTATCTGTCGCTGGAAGATAATCTGCTGCGGATATTCGCGTCCGAGCGGGTGGCGGGATTGATGCAGAAACTGGGCATGGAGAAAGGCGAAGCCATCGAGCATCCCTGGGTGACCAAGGCCATCGAAAACGCCCAGCGCAAGGTTGAGGCCCACAACTTCGACATCCGCAAGAACCTGCTGGAGTTCGACGACGTCGCCAACGACCAGCGCAAGGTGATGTATGCCTGGCGCAACGAGTTGATGGAGTCCGAGGATGTCTCGGCGACCCTCGGCGAGATGCGCGCCGAGGTGCTCAAGGCGGCGATCGACCCGTACATCCCGCCCCAAAGTCTGGAGGAGCAGTGGAACGTGACCGGTCTGGAAGAGGCGCTGGAGCGGGACTTCACCCTGCAATTGCCGGTTCAGTCCTGGTTGGACGCCGATCCGAACTTGCATGAGGAAACCTTGCGGGAGCGTATTCACGCCGAGTTGGAACAGGCTTACGCGCAAAAAGAAGAACGGGTTGGGGCATCGTGGATGCGGCAGTTCGAAAAGGCCGTGTTGCTTCAGGTGCTGGATACCCACTGGCGCGAGCATCTGGCGGCGATGGACTATTTGCGTCAGGGCATTCATCTGCGTGGATACGCCCAGAAGAACCCCAAGCAGGAATACAAGCGTGAATCCTTCGAAATGTTCCAGGCGCTCGTGCAGCGCATCCACCAGGAGGCCGTCGGGTTTCTGGCGCGGGCTCAGTTTCAGGCCGAGCCGGCTCCGATCCCCGAACCGCATCGGCCGGCGCCGGCCGCCCTGCGCTTCGAACATGCCGAGGCGTCGGCGCTAGCGGACGGGGAAGACGAGGCGGGCGTGGGACGCCAGGAGGCGGCGCAGGCGCCGTTCGTGCGCGAAGGCCGGAAAGTGGGCCGCAACGAACCCTGCCCCTGCGGCTCAGGCAAAAAGTACAAACACTGCCACGGGCAGTTGAATTGAAGTGGGAGAGAGCCATCGCATGGAACCGCTCGCAGTCGCCGGCATCCGGTTGGGAATCGCTCGCGCCGGGATTAAATACTCGGACCGGCGCGATCTGGTCGTGATCGAAACCGCGGTGGGAACCCACGCCGCCGCCGTATTCACCCGCAACGCCTTTTGCGCCGCTCCGGTCACAGTGGCGCGGGCGCACTTGGCCGCCGCCCGGCCGCGCTATTTGCTCATTAACACCGGCAACGCCAACGCCGGCACCGGTCGGCAGGGTCTGGCCGACGCCGAAGCCAGTTGTCAGGCGCTGGCGGCGCTGACCGGGGGCCGGTCCGAAGAGGTGTTGCCGTTCTCCACCGGAGTCATCGGCGAACCGCTGCCGCTGGACCGGTTGACGGCAGGCTTGCCGGCGGCGCTGGCGGATCTGCGGCCGGACGGCTGGCGCGACGCCGCCCATGGCATCATGACCACCGATACCCGACCCAAATGGTCCTCCCAACAACCGACGCTGGCCGGGAAAACCGTGACGGTGACCGGCATCGCCAAGGGCGCGGGCATGATTCGTCCGGATATGGCCACCCTGCTGGCCTTCATCGCCACCGATGCCGCCGTGGATGGAGAACACCTCCAGCAGGTTCTCGCCGACGCGGTCGCCGACTC
>DAIRDI010000169.1:0-6925 GCA_036796235.1 Candidatus Competibacteraceae bacterium
CGAGAAGGCGGATTCAGAACTGCATCTCCGCAATCAACTCGAAGCTGCGCGATTCGCCGAGCATGAACTGCGTGGGACCATAGGACGTGGTGGCGTACACCTCGTCGGTCAGATTGCGACCCAATAACCGCAAGGTCGTGCGCGAATCATATTGCCAGGCCAGGCTGGCGTCGGCGACCACATAGGACGGTAGCGATAACGTATTGGCGTTGTTCCCATAACGTCTGCCGACATACCGGCCGCCCAGGGAAAACTGCCAGGCCCCGTGCTGATAGTGTCCCCACAAATTGGCGACCTGCTCCGGTACATTCGGCGGCCGGTTGCCCGAACGATCAGCGCCGCCGGCCTCAATCAACTCATCGAATTCGGCCCTGAGCAACGCCAGATTGCCTTCAAAACGCCAGTTGGCAGTGGGGGCGATCGCCGCGGCCAGTTCGATGCCCTGCGAATGCTGGCTTCCCCCTTGGACCGATAGGGCGGGATTGACCGGATCGCGGGTGATGATGTCGTCTTTCTCGATGCGATACACCGCCGCGGTCCATTCCCCGCGTCCTCCCCAAAGGCGTTGTTTGATGCCGGCTTCCACCTGTCTGGCCTTCGTCAACGAGAAATCCTTGTTACCCAGGTTCATCGTGATGATGCTGGTGACCGGGTCATGACCGGTGCTGAACTGGGCGTATAAGTTCGTATCGGGATTGAGTTGGTAGCTCAGACCCAGCCGCCAGGCGGTGCCCGCCAGCGACATATCGAAGTCCGTTCCCGCAACCAACTCATTGCGCGACACATCCGCGAAATCCCGGCGGATGCCGGCCAGCAGCAACCAATCCTTGCTGAATTGCCAGGCATCCTCGGCGTAGATGGCATGGAGCGTGGTATCGGTTTTGTATTTGGGTAACGTGAGGTCCGGGCTGAACCACGCGCCACGGTCGGGATTGCGCGCCGCTACGGTGGACTCCCCGCCATAGGGCGCGTTGTTGGTGTGCTGGAAATCGACCTGGGTGACTTCCCAGCCGATGACCGCTCGATGATCGCCGACGGTGACCATCGCCTCCAAGCGGTTGCCGACCTGGTCCAGGTCGTGGAGGATTTCCAGATTGCTGGAGCGAGCGACGGTTTGCGCCTCGGTATTCAGTAGATAATTCTCGATATTTTTCCAGTGACGGTCCGCCTTGAAAAAGTGAGCTTCATCGCGCAACGTCAACCACTCGTTGATCCGCCAGTCCGCGCGACCGCGAAACCGCGTGTCCTCATAGCGAATGATGGCGTCGCTGGCGTTGTAGTTCTCATGGCGCAGCGACTCGTCGATGCGGCCGTCGGCCAGCGGGGTGCCCCAATAACGCTCCGGGCGTTGGTCGCTGTAATCGGCCAGCACTTCAAAACTCAGGTCGCTGCTGGGTTCCAGACGCAGCGTGCTCATGAATTTCCCGCCTTTGGCATCGCCCAAATCGCGCGCGCCGTCGGTCCGGTGGCCGTAGGCGTCGAGTCGGAAGCTGGCGATGTCGCCGAGCGCGCCGGTGGCGCCGACCCCAAGCCGCGCCGTGCCTTCCGTCCCGATGCCGAAGAGGGTATCGATGCTGGATTCCCGACTTGGCGTCTTACGCACCGCGTTGATGGTCGCGCCCACCGTACCGCTGCCCTGGGTGATCGAAGCCGGTCCCCGCAGCACTTCGATGCGTTCGTAGCCCCAACTGTCTCGTGGATAGTTCTGGGTGCCCGCGCCGGTCGACAGGCGCACGCCATCCTCGGACAAGCCCACGGAATTAGTGCCGGTGAACCCACGCACGGAAAAGGACATGCCCCCGTTGCCGCCGCTGCCGATGGCGGTGAGACCGGTGGTGCGGGTAATCGCGTCCTTGATCTCGTAATCGCCGCGCTCGCGAATGGTGGCGCTGTCCACACTTTCGACGCTGGCGGGTAATTCGCGGGCTGGCACGGGGACGCGACTGCCGGTAGCCGTCGGCTGGTCGAGGCCCAGTTTTGGAATTCTCGAATCAGTGACTACGACTTCGGGAAGTGATGCGGTGGGCGTTTCATAATCGAAGGCAACCACGGTGGTTGCCGAGAAGAGGCAGAAACTGCCGCAACACACACCGAAGGCGAGTCGGTAAAACACTCGATGGTTCGCTGATCGAGCGGATGCTTGTAGTTTTTGGGTCGAGACAGTGAACCGATACATCAACAGACTCCATTAGAACTTGTGAGGGACAAGTAGAAACAGCGTCTGCCAGGCGCAAGAATAAAACGGCGATCCAGATTGAATAAACGCCGGCCATGCCAGCGGCTTCAAGTTTGGACGTGGTGGGGGGACCCGCAGAACCTCACCCTTCAACGGCCTTACGCATAGCAACGCACGAGGCGTCACCCAACGGTGGACCGCACCCTCGAAACACCCCGTTCGAAGGTAGGTGACGCAAGCGACGGCAGGTCTCCTGGCTGGCGAGTCACAACCTGCCGCTCGGCCTTCCCGGTCGATGCTGCGTGACCAGTGGCGGGTGGTGAGCGGCGGCTCGTCGCGTACAGTTGCGGGGGCAGCCACGGCTTGCGTGCTTTCGTCTCTCGTTGAGAGAAAGCACACCGTGTTCCCTTTTCATCCCACTTGGGGGAACCGTCGAGCGCGGATATTATGTTATAAGATCACATTTGCCAAGCCGGGCGTGGACCGCGCACTCCCACCGCGACCCAGACCCGCTGGCCGAAACTCCGGAGAATCGCGATGCACCCATTCGCAACCCCGCCCTATCTGGTCGAGAGCGACGCGCCGTCATCCGTGGTGGGCCGCGACGAACGCCGGATGCTCGCCCGCATTCTCGCCCCGGAGGCGCGCCTGGTGGTGTGTCGGCGGCCTGCGGCTCCCGCCATCACGCGCGGCCTGGACCGACTGATCGCCGATGGAACCCTGGCATCGAGCTTGCGCCTGACGGCGACCGTCGGCCACCCCGTCACGCTGCCAGGCGTGCGGGACAGGCCGGATGTGGCCGAGTGGTTGGCGGATCTCGCCCATTTAGTCGAAATCCATGGCCAATTGTGCGGCTGCGCGCGGGTCGGACTGCGCGTGGAGGTCGTCGATCGCGCCTTATGCCCCCGCTTTCATGCGGATCGGGTCGGCATTCGCCTGTTATGCACCTATCGCGGGCCGGCCACCGAATGGCTCGACGACCGCCTTGCCGACCGTACCCGCCTCGGCGTCAACGGCCATGGTCTGACGGATGAGGAATCGGGTTTGATCCGCGACCCGGCGGCGGTGCGACGCTTGCCGCTCTTCGCCATCGCCTTGCTCAAGGGCGAAGCGTGGCCGGGTAACGCCGGCCACGGGCTGATCCACCGCTCGCCCGCCGTGCCCGCCGGGGAAGGCCCTCGGGTGCTGGTGGCGCTCGATGCCCGGTAAGCGCGCGGTCCGAACAGCGTCCCCGGCGATCCCTGGCGCGGCGCCCACCGTCAAGCGTCCTCGCTGATTTCCCCGCGTTCCCAGGCCGGAAACGGGTCGGGAAGCGCCGCCCAAGACTCCTCGTCCAGGGCTTGCGCGTCCGCCGCGCCGACCAAACAAGCATCGAGACGGCGGCGGATTGCCGCCCCATCCAGGTCCGCGACCGTGCCGATGAAAACCAGTTCCTGGCGGCGATCTCCGTAGACCGGGTCCCAGTTTTGTTCGAGGAGCCGTCGCCATTCCGGGTCGTCGGGCCACTGTTCCTTCGCCACGCTGGTCCACCAGAATCCCACCGCCTGATGTTGCGCCAAGGCGCCGGCCTGACTCAATTCGCCCACCCATTCGGGCCGGGTCGCCAGCCAGAAAAAGCCCTTGGCCCGAATGAGCCCCGGCCAGGAGGCGTCGAGGAAGTCGTAAAATTTCTGGGGATGGAAGGGTCGCCGCGCCCGGTAGACGAAGCTGCGAATGCCGTATTCCTCGGTTTCCGGGCGATGGTCCGCGAACCCGTAAAGCTCCTGATGCCAGAGCGGGTGGGTCTGCGCTTTCGCAAAGTCGAAACGGTTCGTCTGCAAGACCCGATCGAGCGCCACCCGCGCGAACCGCGTTTCGATCAGGTCGGCGACTGGATTGAGCGCCGTGATGATTTTCCGCGCGGCGTCCAGTTCCTCCGGCGACGCCGCATCGATTTTATTGAGAACGATGACGTCGGCGAACTCGATCTGGTCGACCAGCAGATCGACCAAGGTGCGTTGATCCTCCGCGCCCAACGACTCGCCACGATCGCGCAGAAAATCGTGGGAGGCGTAGTTCCGCAGTAGATTCGCGGCATCTACGACGGTGACCAGAGTGTCCAGCTTCGCCACATCGCCGAGGCTGCGCCCGGCTTCGTCGCGAAAGTCGAAGGTGGCCGCCACCGGCAAGGGTTCGGAAATGCCGGTCGACTCGATCAGCAGGTAATCGAAGCGCCCGGCTTCGGCCAGCGCCCGCACTTCGTTCAGCAAATCATCGCGCAGCGTGCAGCAGATACAGCCGTTGGTCATCTCGACCAGCTTTTCCTCGGTGCGGCTGAGGTTGGCGCCACCCTCTCGCACCAGTTCGGCGTCGATGTTCACCTCGCTCATGTCGTTGACGATCAACGCGACCCGTTTCCCTTCGCGGTTGTTGAGGATATGGTTCATCAGCGTGGTTTTACCCGCGCCGAGGAACCCTGAAAGTACAGTCACCGGCAATTTCTGGGTCATGCCGCACTCGTGGGTCAAGTTGGAGAGTCAGGAAAGGGTCGAGACGACCGCTGAAGCCTTTTGGACTGGATACCCGTTCGCGGCGCGCCATTGACAGCACGCGACGTTATTTTATAACGTGCTCGACGGAAATCGCGCAACCACTTTCTGTCCAACGAGGCTGGCGCCGCTCGGAACCCTCATGCCGCTATTCGCACCCCATGAACTTCGCTACCTGGTTGGAGATCGCACCGAGGCCGAGGCGGTTCTCGATCTGCGCGGCGCCGATCGCGAGCAGGCCCACGCCGCGATCGAGCGGCTGTTGGAACACGGCGGTCTCGGACCCTCCACCCGAGTGATCATCCGCCTTGACCCGGCGACGCCGACCAGTGGCGAAACGCTCTTTTTGCCGGTGGGACGCCACCTTTTGGCGGCGCGACGCCAGCGGCGCATCGTTCGGTTCAGTACACTTCCCGACGCTGACGGCGGCGGGTTTTATCTCGAAATTTCCCCGCCCTCGCCAACAGAACTGGAGTCCAGATGACGCTGATGCAGGTGAAACCGGAGCTGCTTGAGGTAGAGGTGGCTGAAAGCTTGACAGCCGCCAACCGGCGGCCGATTGAGGACGTGATCGCGATGATGACGAAAAACTTCGCCATCCTTGATGACTGGACGGAGCGCTACCGATATCTCATCGATCTCGGTCGCCAACTGCCCCATTTTCCGGAGGCGTGGCGCACCCGCTCCAACCAACTGCGCGGTTGCCAATCCCAGGTTTGGATCGTCGGCATCCGCTCAGCCGACCGTCTGTATTTTCGGGCGGTGAGTGACGCCACCATCGTGAGTGGGTTGATCGCGCTGTTGCTGGAGGTTTACGACGGCCGGCGGGCCGAGGAGATTCTCAACACCTCACCTGAGTTCCTGAAAGCAATCGGGCTGTACGAGCATCTGAGTCCGTCGCGCGGCAACGGTCTCCATGCGCTGGTGCAATTCATTCGCGGTTTTGCGAAATGTGGCGCTGGCGGGCAAGCAGATAAGTTTCGGCCTGGATGAGCGGGAATTTGTAGCGACTGTCCCTGCTTGTTTTTACAGGTTCTAACTCAGCGCTTGAGGTCGTGGTGGAAGTTTTCCTCCGGTAAACTTTCCTGTGGATACCTATTCCGGCAGATCCCGCTTGGCGAACGTCATCCGGTCCTGGCCCGTCCGCGCGACCATGTAGCGTCCCAACACGAACAGCAGCGAGGAGAGGCGGTTGAGATAGCCGAGGAGATCGGGATTTTCGATCATGTTCTCGGCGACCAGCCGCGAGACGCAACGCTCGGCGCGGCGCACCGCCGTGCGCGCCATGTCCAGCGCCGCGTCGGCCAGGGTGTCGCCGGGAATGACGAACTCCCGTGGCATGGTCACGCGCTGGCCGAATTGGTCTGTGATGTCAGCCAACCAGGCGACCTGCTCGGAACCCACCTGCCGGAATTTGGCCTGCGCGTCCGGGGTCGCCGCCAACTCGGCCATCAAACCGTAGCAATGGCGCTGAACCTGCACGAGAAGCTCGTTGATTTCACGGTCATCGATCAGCGCGCGGGCGAACCCGATCATGGACCCGGCCTCGTCGACCGCGCCAAAGGCTTCCGGTTGCGGATGGTGTTTGGGCACCCGCCCCGCGCCCAGCAAGCCCGTCGTGCCATCGTCGCCCAGCGCTGTGTACCAGGGAAATGCCTTGCTCATCGTTCCTCCAGTTTTCAAGTATGCATAACGGATGATTGATCGGGCGCTCAGCCGTGTTTTTTAACCCACCGCCGATTACGCTCGATTCGCTCTTTCGCCTCAACACTCTTTAGACGTTCCTCGCCACGGCATCGCCACGCGCAGCGGCGCGAGCGCCCGACCGACGCCCAAGGCCCGGGGGCTATCTCTCGGTCAGAGGTTAATGAGCACCCGTTCACAGCGACAACGATGTGGCGTCTGGCCGTGCGGGTGAGGATGCGCGGAATGCAGGCCGCCCGGTGGTACGCCCCGCCACTCTTCGCGGCCGACGATGGCCGTGCGATACGCGCAGAACTGGCAATTCATCGATGCCGCGCCTGTTTCGGCTTCGGCAAGGCGCTCCACAAAAGTTTCGACCAACAACGGATGGACGTTCAAATAGGGCGCGACCGCCGTGCGCGCCGCCGGGTAGGCCGTTCCATGTTCGGCGGTGGTCGCTTGTATCCGTTCGATCAGACAGCCGTTGAACAGGAGATACGGAAAGACCACCACCTGTCGAAAACCCAGGCGGTGAACC
>DAIRDI010000170.1:0-6878 GCA_036796235.1 Candidatus Competibacteraceae bacterium
GCGCCGAGCGTGGGCGATTCCCAGTTGTCCTCGACGAAGCGGATGTCGTGAATCAGCGGATCGAGGCCCAACTCCTGGAGCGAACCGAGGTAGAGATCCTGCAAGTCCAGCGGCGAGGGTTTGATCACCACCTGATACTGGTAGTAGTGTTGCAAGCGATTGGGGTTTTCGCCGTAACGGCCGTCAGTGGGCCGGCGGGATGGCTGCACGTAGGCGGCGCTCCACGGTTCGGGACCGATGGCGCGCAGGAAAGTCGCGGGATGAAAGGTGCCCGCGCCGACTTCCATGTCGTAGGGCTGGAGCAACACGCAGCCCTGGCGGGCCCAGTAGTCCTGCAGGGCCAGGATCAGCCCCTGAAAGGTCGAAACATCGCGCACGAGCGCCTCCGAAGCCAAAAAGGGACAGCAAGAGTCCCGAGGTGTTCTGTAATGATTGATGTGCGACCATTATAGCCCGATGCGCGGCGGATTGATCCTGAGGTAGGCAGTGTTTCACGTGAAACAACGGAGGAGAACGAATCCATGCGCTGTCCCGACTGCAACCATATCCAGAAATACCGTAGCGGCACGCGCTGCGGCCAGTGTGGTTACCGGTTCGTTTTCAGAAAAAAAGCGGATCAAATCACCGATTTTGCCCTGCGGCAGATGATCCAGCGGCTGTCCGACAACGGGCAGTACGCCTTCACCGCGACGCAACTGGCCCTGGCTCTATGTCGCCATTGGCGCCGGTCCGCTTGGGGTCCGCTCGGTTGCGGCATTATCACCCTGCTGATCCCCTTGGGGGGCCTGATCATGACGGGACACGGGGTCATCGGTGCCCTCCTGTGCGTCGTTGCCTTGCCCTTGGTCATCCATCTGAGCCGGCGGCAAGCATCCGCCCTACCCTTCCACAAGGCCAGCGATCTCATTCGCCGCTACCATCAGGCGCACCCCATCGCCGGCCTGGCGGACGGGACCGCGTTCGCCCAGCAGAGCCCGCCACTGGATGATCTCCAGGATTTGTACTATGCGCCCGAGCGGATTCTGGTGGTGGAGCGCGATGAACTGGTGGACCTGCTGGTGCGCAACCGCTTCCATCTCACCGCCAAAACCGCGGTGATCAGTCAATCGGGGTATCCGGCGCACCTGCTCGCCGCCTGTCGGGAGTTTCTCCGCCGTCATCCCCAGACGCCAGTGCAACTGCTGCACGATGCTTCAACGCAGGGATTTGCTCTGGCCGCGCAACTCGCGGCCGATCCTCAATGGCTCCTGGCCCCGCATCCGCTCGCCGATTTGGGTGTCACCAAAGACGCGCTCGACCCGAAGGCGCGGCTCCCTTGGCTGCCGGCTCGCCCCAATAAATCCGGCGTACTCAGCGCCGATCACCCCCGGATGCTCCGCGCTGGGGGCCGAGTCCCCGTGGACTATTTGGGACCGAAACCGCTGCTGAGCCTGTTGAGCGCCGCAGTGATCAGCGGGACGTTACTGTTGGTGGCGCAGGACGCGCTGGGTAGCCTGGAAATGGGCGTCGAGGTGGACTATGGCTGAACGGGGGAGTAAGGCGCCGCCCTTCAAGACGCGCGAAATCACCCCAAAAAGACCCGGGTCCTGAGAAAAATCAAAGATTACCTGCTTGTGCCACGGCAAAACCTTATGCCTCAATCCCAGCCGGCTCATTCATCTAAAGCAGGCGATCTCAACCCTTTCTAAAGAAAGAAGCGAGTGCTTGTGTCGGAAGGGGTTCATGAAACATCTCGGCGCCCGGCGAAAGCGTGCGCCAGCGTGCCGCCATCCACGTATTCCAACTCTCCGCCCAGCGGTACGCCGTGGGCGATGCGGGTGGCGCGGATGCCGCGTTCGCGGGCCACTTCGGCGATGTAGTAGGCCGTCGCTTCACCCTCCACGGTTGGATTAGTGGCCAGAATGATCTCGCGCACCTCCCCGCCATCCAGCCGCGCCTCCAGGGTTTCCAGCCCCAGCTCCGCCGGTCCGATGCCATCCAGCGGCGACAGATGGCCCATCAAGACAAAGTACAGGCCCTGAAAGCCGGTGGATTGCTCCACCGCCAGCACGTCAGCCGGGGTTTCAAGCACACATAATAGGGTTCGGTCGCGGCGCGGATTGGCGCAGAACGCGCAAATTTCGGTTTCGCTCAAATCGCGGCACTGCCGACAGCGACCGATACCCTCCAGCGCCGCCCGCAGCGCCTCCACCAGTCGCAGCGCACCGTTCCGATCCCGTTCCAGCAGGTGCAGGGCCATCCGCTGCGCGGATTTTGGCCCCACGCCCGGCAGGCAGCGCAAGGCCGCCATCAACTGGTTCAGCAGGGGCGAGGCGGCCATGGCCGCCCGTCAGAACGGCATTTTGAAATCGCCCAGCATCCCTGGCGGCAGGCCCATGCCGGCGGTCAGCCCACCCATTTTTTCCTGCACGGTTCGTTCGAGTTTCTGGACGGCGTCGTTGAACGCCGCCGCGACCAGATCTTCCAGCATATCCTTGTCGTCACCCAACAGACTGTCATCGATCCGCACGCGCCGAGTCTCGTGACGCCCGGTGATCACCACGCTGACCAGACCGCCGCCGGACTCGCCGGTGATCTCCAGGGTCGCGATTTCCGCCTGCGCCTTCTGCAGGTTTTCCTGCATCTTCTGCGCCTGTTTCATGATATTGCCCAAACCACCTTTCATCATTGTTCCTCCATCATGCAAATCATACTCTCGGCCCCGTTCCCGACAGCGGACGTGGACGTGGAAAGCGGACGACTAATCGCCGGTTTCGTCAAGCGGCTGGATCGTGGCGATCCGCGCGTCAAATTGTGTTTGCATATCCCGAATATGTGGATCCTGGGCAATATGCTCGGCGGCGGCCTGCCGACGCTCGGTCTGTCGTTCCGCCTGCTGGCGGGCGGGTGTTACGAGTGTCGCGACATCCCCTATCCGGACGCGCAAGTCAACCGGCGAACCCATGTGCTGTTCCAGTGCGGATTTCAGCCGTTCCTCAATGGTTTTGTTGAACATCTGCGCGTGACCAGGTTCCAGGATCAACGAAAAATGCTGGTCATTTCGCTCCGCTAAAGCGCAATGCAGCGCCACCTGGCGCGCGATGCCCGTCAAGCCCAGCTGCTGGACCAGATGGCCCCACTCTGAAGCGGCTGGAGCTGGGTTGGGGGTCGACGCGGCCAGCGGCGGCTCGGGCGAGGTCCGCGCAACCGGAGTCACCGTCGGCGCGGGGGCAGCGCCGCGTGCCGGCGTCGGCGCGGGCGCCTCAAAGGTCGCCGGCCGAAAACACAGCATCCGCAGCAACACCATCTCGAAACCACCGCGTGGCTCGGGCATCAGCGGCAGGTCGCGTCGCCCCAGCAAAGCGATCTGATAAAACAGTTGCACGTCTTCTGGCGCCAGCGTCCCGGCCAAGCGTCGCACGTCCCCGGAGTCGGCCCAGTCATCATCGGACGTCGCCTCGGGCGCCACCTGCGCCACCGCCACCCGTTGCAACAGCGACAGCAATTCGGCCAGCACCGCCGCGTAATCGGGCGCGCTTTCGTCCAGTTCCGCCACCCGGCGCAGCAGCGCTGGCGCGTCGCCGGCGGCCAGCGTCTCCAACAGTTCCACCACCCACCGCCGGTCGATGCTGCCGAGCATGGCGCCGACCCCCGCCCGTTCCACCCGGCCGCCGCCGAAAGCGATAGCCTGATCCAGCAGACTCAGTGCATCGCGCATGCTGCCGTCGCCGGCTCGGGCGAGCAGTCGTAGCGCTTCTTCCTCGTGGGGAATGTTTTCCTGTTCCAGCACCTGGTCGAGATACCGGGCGATCAGCGCCGCCGGCAGGCGCTTGAGGTTGAATTGTAGGCAGCGCGACAGGACGGTAACCGGCAGTTTCTGTGGGTCGGTAGTCGCCAGCAGGAATTTTACATGCGGTGGCGGCTCTTCCAGGGTTTTCAGCAGGGCGTTGAAGCTGTGGGTGGAGAGCATGTGAACTTCGTCGATCAGGTACACCTTGAAGCGGCCCCGGCTCGGCGCGTACTGCACGTTCTCCATCAGGTCGCGGGTATCTTCAACCTTGGTGCGGGAGGCGGCGTCCACCTCGATCAGATCCACGAACCGGCCGGCGTCGATTTCTCGGCACGCCGAACACTGGCCGCATGGGTGTGAGGAAACGCCGACTTCGCAATTCAGGGATTTGGCGAAAATCCGGGCGATGGTGGTCTTGCCCACCCCGCGGGTGCCAGTAAACAGGAAGGCGTGATGCAGGCGTTGCTGGTCGAGAGCATTGGTGAGCGCACGGACCACATGCTCCTGGCCGACCAACTCATGAAAGGTGCGGGGCCGCCATTTGCGGGCCAGTACCTGATAGCTCATAGACCCCTCGACGGCGTGAAAGGGGTTTATCCTCTCACCTTTTGCCTTTCACCTGACATAAAAAGGGTGGCGGCCCCTACCGGCCTGACCCCGGCGCCCGAGGCCACTGCTGCCGCTGCTCCCTTCCGGGCCTGACGGGGTTCACAGCTTGTCGTCGCGGGGGGACCAGTACGGGCCACCATGGAAATCGGATGTTGAAACGGCTGCGCCAGAAATCTCAAGGCGCGACCCATGATAGTTCATGGCGGTGGGGATGTCATCCGCGCTGAGTCAGCCGGAGCGTTCATGGCGACAGGCGCTGCTGACCTTTTCTTGTTGGGATTGACGCGGTTGGGTTGTGGATTTCGCCTGCTGGCGCTGGATGGGCGCGAGGCGAAGCACACAAACTCGTGATGTCTGGCAGGCGGCTTCGCGCGAGGAAATCAAACGCAGCTTTTGCAAAGGACGAACCGCGCTGCTGCTCTGTGCCGCCGCAGAGGGGTTGGACTTCAAGGCCGTAGTGCGCCAGCCAACCACATCATGCCTTGGAATCCCATGCGAATGGAGCAGTGCATCGGCTGTATCGACCGACTCGGGCTGCTGACAGCAAGCTTACGAGCTTACGCAAAAAGGGCGTTGAGGATGGCGCTCCCTAGGGGTTTCGAACCCCTGTTCCCGCCGTGAGAGGGCGGTGTCCTGGGCCACTAGACGAAGGGAGCGTAAAGGTGTGGCTGGCATCATGCGTAAAGGAGAGTATTATACGCGAGCCCTCATTTCATACAAGATCTAGTCTTGACCATCCTTCAGGAAGCCAGAACTCTGCCTCACCAGCCGATCATCGTCCCCCGCCCCGAGCATAATATCTCACGGGCCAACATCAGTCCTAACGCCGTCAAAGTTTTGTACCGGTTGCGCGAAGCCGGTTATCGCGCCTGTCTGGTCGGCGGTGGCGTGCGGGACCTGCTGCTCGGCCGCGAGCCGAAGGATTTCGACATCGCGACCGACGCGCGGCCCGAACAGGTCTACCGGCTGTTTCGCAATTGCCGGCTGATCGGACGCCGCTTCCGGCTGGCTCATATCCAGTTCGGCCAGGAAATCATTGAGGTCGCCACCTTCCGCGCCCGCGATACGGATCGCGAGGATAGCGACGGACCGACCGTGGAACGAGCTGAGGACGGTCGCATCCTCCGCGACAATGTCTACGGCGCCATCGAGGAAGACGCCTGGCGACGGGATTTCACCATCAACGCCCTGTATTACGACATCGCCAACTTCGCGGTGCTCGACTACGTGGGCGGCATGGCTGATCTCCAGGCCGGGCTGATTCGGCTGATCGGCGATCCGGCGCAACACTATCACGAAGACCCGGTGCGGCTGTTGCGGGCCGTGCGGTTCGCCGCCAAGCTGGGCTTTCGGATCGATCCCGCCACCGAAGCGCCGCTGCGCCAGTTGGGGCATCTGCTGGAAAAAATTCCGCCGGCCCGGATGTTCGACGAAATTCTCAAGTTGTTCCTGGGCGGCTGCGCCGTTCAGACTTTCGAGCTGCTGAGACACTACCGGTTATTCGGCTGGCTGTTTCCCGCCACCGAGCGTTGCTTGAGCCACCAGCAGCGGCACTACCCAAAGACGCTGCTGGTCCGGGCCCTGGCAGGTACCGACCAACGACTGGCGGAGAAGCAGCCCGTCAGTCCGGCCTTCCTGTTCGCCGCCTTGCTGTGGGAACCGCTGTGGGAACAGATGCGCCGACTGCAAGCGGAGGGGCTAGACGAGCACGAGGCGCTGCAAGCCACCGCCGACCCCGTCATCCAGGCGCAGCTCCGACATACCGCGCTACCGCGCCGCTACAGCTTGCCGATGCGGGAAATCTGGGAGTTGCAAGCGCGGCTGGCGGTCATCACCGGCAAGCGGCCGTTGCGACTGTTCGCTCATCCCCGCTTCCGCGCCGCCTACGACTTTCTGTTGTTGCGCGCTGAGACCGACGACGAGCAGGCGGTGGAATTGGCCGACTGGTGGACCCGGTTTCTGGCTCTGGACGCCGCCGGCCGGGTCCAGATGACCCAGCAGCCGGTGGCCAAGACCAAGACAAAAAAGGATAAACCCCGTCGCCGACGCAAGCCGCGTTCCGCCCGCAAGGACGAGCAGACCGTCCCGCCGGCGCCCGAGGTCTGATTTCGGCGGCGACTCATGCAGTCCGTGCGGGCCTATGTCGGCATTGGCAGTAATCTGGAGGACCCGCCGTCCCAGGTGCGCCACGCATTTCAGGCGTTGGCCGCGCTGCCCGCCAGCCGGTGCATGGCGCGCTCGCCCTTGTACCGCACTGCGCCAGTGGGTGGACCATCCGGCCAGCCGGATTACCTGAACGCGGTCGCCGCGCTGGACACCTGGCTGGAACCCGACGCGCTGTTGACCGCGTTGCAGGAGATCGAAAATGCTCAAGGTCGGGCGCGGACCGTGCGCTGGGGACCGCGAACCCTGGATCTGGATCTGCTGCTGTACGGCGCGTTGATCCGCGACGATCCGCGATTGACTCTGCCGCACCCGCGCTTGCACGAGCGGGCGTTCG